>NZ_CACSIG010000064.1:0-1232 GCF_902705815.1 Alteromonas infernus | reverse complement strand
ACCATTATGCCCCACATGCCTGCGCCCCTTATTTAAAAGTTATGTGTCAAGGAGGTAACATTGCAATTACAGGATGTTTTAGAAGCTTACAGGCAATTTCTGCTATTAAACTTTGCCACTATTAATGGCGTTTTATCTGAGGACATGCTGGCAGATTGGCTACAGGCAAATTGGGAAATAATTGTCGAGTCAATACTTCAAGAAGCCAACCTTATTCCTGGCTTATTGGACGTCTATGGCGAGGGCGCTGATTGTAATGGTTCTAGCTCTAGAGTTTCACTGCCTAAAATGTCGCCGTCGTGCGCTGTTCACGTCCAAAAGGGATATGTCCTCCATTCATTTGGTACGCTGCAAAACGACTTTTTTATTCAATCGCCACCTTTCGATTATGTAAAAGGTGAAAATTCAAAGGCAGAAGTCATCGTCAAATTAAACGATGCTCAATTTGAGATCGGTAAAACATATGACAGCATTGCCACATAACAAACAAATTATGGCACTCGCTGTCGCTCGCTGGGACACAAACACGCGGGGCGCTTCGCTATTATGCCCCGCGCGTTTGCGCCCCATATTTGGAAGTTATGTGCTAAAAGGACTTTGAAAATGCGTCTCTCTTTATTAATTATCTTGTTCTCATTTCAATGCATAGCTGCTTCAAATTCAGAGTTGCAAAAAGAACTTGTCTCCATGGCAAAAGCGGATCAAGAGGTCCGAAATGAAATAGTTTCCATCGGATGGAAAAATGCGCCTTCTGATCTGCTAGAAAAAATGAGGCTTATCGATGCAAGAAACACCGATAGGCTGAATGAAATCGTTAAAAAGCACTCTTGGGTCACTGAAGATTTAGTCGGTAAAAAAGGGGTCTCAGCCGCATTTCTAATTGTTCAACATTCGCCAGACTACAAATTTCAGGAAGAAATGCTTCCACTTCTAAAGCAATCTTTCTTGAATGGCGAAGGCGTTACTGGTCAGGAGTTTGCCTTACTGACAGATAGAGTCTTAGTTCATCAGAATAAACCGCAATTGTATGGCACCCAGTTAAACATCTTAAATGGTGAACTAGTTTTTGACCCGATTTTAGACAAAGGGAGTGTAAATAAGAGAAGAGCAGAAGTCGGGCTTCCATCATTGGAAGAATACAAAAAAGTAGTTGCGGAGGCTTATGGCGTGCCTGTGAAATGAATAGGCGCGCACATAACAACCCAATCAACACTCTCACTTCGTTCGCTGGG
>NZ_CACSIG010000063.1:0-116232 GCF_902705815.1 Alteromonas infernus | reverse complement strand
CTTTCAACCTGACGGGTTTGCCAGCTTCGCTGGGCAAACAAAAAAGCCTAAACACACTGTCGTGTTTAGGCTTTTCTATAGATTAAACCATTGCTAATAAGACCCTTTTTTAGAACATAATCAGTGCTAGCGCACGGTCTTTACTACTGCTCACTCAACCGTCGTCATTAAGGCACTAACACCATCTTGCCTTTTACCTCTCGATTCATAACTTTAGCCATGGCTTTGGTCGCTTGCTCTAATGGCAGCGCTTCATCTACCACCACTTTAACTTTGCCTTGCACATACCAGGTAAGAAGCTCTTGCATATTTTCAGCGAACCCTTTCGGGTCGTGCTGAGTAAACGAACCCCAGAATACGCCCATAACTGAGTAACCTTTAACCAAAGCAAGGTTAACCGGAAATTTAGGTATCTCACCACCGGCAAAACCAACGACAAGTAACCGTCCTTCCCATGCCATGCTTCGGCTACATACGTGAAAGGTATCGCCACCCACACATTCATAAACGACATCAGCGCCTTTCCCGCCAGTTACTTCTTTCAGCGTTTCTTTTAGGTCTTTTTCTTTGTAGTTAATTAAAACATCAGCCCCGTACTCTTTAGCAAGGGCAAGCTTTTCTTCCGTTGAGCAAACGGCAATAACTTTAGCGCCCATTATCTTGCCTATCTGCACAGCCGCCAAACCAGTACCACCAGCAGCACCGGTTACAACCAGTGTTTCACCAGGTTGCAGCTTCGCGCGCTGTTTCAAAGCGTGATGCGCTGTTGCATGGGCAGTTACAAGGGCTGCCCCTTCATTCACATGAATAGGGTCAGGTAATGGCATAACATGGGTTGCTGGAATAAGTGCTTTTTCTGCATAGCCACCTAAGTTAGAAAGCGCAATAACGCGCTGACCTTCTTTTAGATGACTCACACCCTCGCCCACTTCGGTGATTGTACCCGCCACTTCGTTACCCGGAATAAATGGGAAGTCGGGCTGCATCTGATACAAACCCTGCACTAAAAGCCCATCAGGAAAGTTAACCCCTGCCGCTTCTACATTAACAACGACATGGCCCTTTTTTACTACTGGGTCTGCAACATCTTTAAATTGAAGGTCATCAAGTGGACCAAAGGCTTCACATACAATTGCTTTCATACTGTCTCCAGTTTTTTGTTCGACCCGTAAGTTGAGTTCAGCGAATACAGGCCGTTAAATGGGTTATATTTCGTTTATTCGCTATGGTGTATGGTTTTATTAGCAATTTGCGCAAGCGGGCGCACCATTGCACCTAGCTGCATGGCTTTTTCACTTGATGCATTACCCTCGTGTGCGCGCTTTACTACACCTTGTAAAATAGCGGCTAATCGGAAAAAGCTAAAGGCAAGGTAAAACGTCCAATTATCGATAGCGTCAATACCTCTGCGCTGGCAGTAGGTATTTATGTATTCCTGTTCACTGGGAATGCCTAACTGCTTCCTATCTAGCCCTCCTAGACCAGCAGCATGCGCAATATCAGACGGAAGGCGCAGCTGCATACATTGGTATGCTAGATCGGCATACGGATGCCCTAGGGTAGATAACTCCCAATCCAAAACGGCAACAACCTTTGGCTGTTCGTTGTTAGACATATCAAACATCATATTGTCTAAACGAAAATCACCGTGAACTAAAGACACCTGCCCATCGTCTTCAGGTAAATTCGACTCGAGGTACTGAATTAAACTTTCAATTTCTTCGATATGCTCTAATTCAGACGCTCGGTACTGCTTTGTCCAGCGACTTAGCTGACGTTCAAAGTAGCTGCCCGGTTTTCCGTAATCATGTAAACCGGCATTTTCGATATCTACACTGTGAAGCGCGGCCAGCACGCGGTTCATTTCATCGTACATAGCACCGCGAGTAGCACAAGACGCAATTTCAGGTAGCGCACTATTCCAGTAAATTTCACCTTCAACAAAGGCCATTATGTAAAACATACTTCCGATAATGCTGGTATCTTCACACAAATGGTACACTTTAGGCACCGGCACATCAGAGCCTTGCAGAGCGTTAATAACCCGGAATTCCCGGTCTACCGCATGGGCTGATTTTAACAGTTTGCCCGGAGGTTGACGGCGTAATACATATACGCCGTTATCCGTCGTTAACTTAAACGTTGGGTTTGACTGTCCGCCTGCAAACTTATCAGCACTTTCTACGTGGCCAACACTGGGGCATGCCTTAGCAAGGTATGAATTTAGCTCCGCCAAATCTATTGCATGGGCGTTTTTAGTATTGTCTTGAGACACACTTACTCCTTAGGCATTTTTTTCAGCAATCAGGTTACGCCCAAGCTGCATCATATGAACCTCGTCAGGGCCGTCAGCCAACTTAATTGTGCGTGCATAGGCATACATAGCAGATAACACGAAATCCTGACTGGTTCCCGCCGCACCGTGCATTTGAATCGCTTGATCAATGACTTTACACGCCATAGTAGGTGCCACTATTTTGATGGCAGCAATGATGTCTCGCGACACTTTGTTCCCATAGCGGTCCATCTTGTCTGCCGCTTTTAGCGTAAGTAACCGCGCTTGCTCAATATCACAATGCATTTGCGCAATGTTTTCTCTTATCGACTGCTGTTTAGCTAACGGCTTACCAAACGCCACGCGTTGTTCAACACGCTCACAGGCCATGTCTAATGCACGCTGGGCGCATCCAATTAAGCGCATACAGTGATGAATTCGACCCGGGCCCAAACGGCCTTGTGCTATTTCAAAGCCTCGCCCTTCACCGAGTAATAAATTTTCAGCCGGTACGCGTACCTCTTCGAACAATACTTCAGCATGACCTACAGGCTCGTCGTAATAGCCCATTGCGGCCATTGGGCGAACAATGGTTACGCCTTTGGTATCCATAGGCACCAGAATTTGTGACTGCTGTTGGTGACGAGGCGCATCGAAGTCTGTCTTACCCATTACCACCATAATTTTGCAGTTTTCGTTCATCGCTCCGCTGGTGTACCACTTACGACCATTGATCACGTATTCATCGCCATCGCGCTTTATCGAAGTTTCAATGTTGGTGGCATCACTCGATGCTACAGCCGGCTCAGTCATTGCGAACGCTGAGCGAATTTCGCCGTTTAACAAAGGCTCTAGCCATTGCTTTTTATGACTGTCGTTGCCGTATTTGGCTAATACTTCCATATTGCCGGTGTCAGGTGCGCTACAGTTAAATATTTCAGCGCTGAATAGCACGCGCCCCATCTCTTCACAAAGGGGCGCGTATTCTGCGTTAGTAAGCCCTGCACCATAGGGTTTGTACTCTTCTGGTAAAAACAAATTCCAAAGACCGGCGTCTTTGGCACGCTGTTTCAGCGTTTGCATCATTTCAGGCGTTTTCCAACGACCTTCGCCGTTGGTCGCTGAGCTATTTTCTACGGCGTGAATATATTCCTTTTCAATTGGATACACTTCGTCTTTCATAAACGCTTTTAGCTTTTCTAAAAGTGCTTGGGTCTTTTCATTATATTCAAAGTTCATAATTGCCCCATTTAGCTGTAGGTAATGGCGTGCAACCTGTCAGTCACATCCAGGTGAGGTACGCTGTTGAAGTTATTTAAATGAACACCTCGCGCATTAGCGAAGCATTGCGAAAAACTGGCGTTTCGTATCTGCAAGTTCATATTCACAACCGTGGCTGAATCGTAGCCAAGTATATGTTTAAGCATCATGGCAATAGCGCCCCCAGAACTAACCACTAATACCCGTTTAGCGTCGGTACTTTTAAGGTGAGTGAGCATTGAATGCACTCTATCTTCAAACTGTCCCCAAGTTTCATCGAGCAGATCGTGGGCAAGTTCGTCTTGCGACCACGCAATCATGGCTTTTTTGAGCAGCCGGTAATATTCGGATGGCGACGCCCCTTCCGGCACTTTCGCTTCTGGGTAACGGGTTAAGTACGCTTTGGCTAGGGCTTGAAAGTTAAATTCATTTAGCGCACTGTTTACCGATGCTTCGGGTAATGTGTATCGGTTTGACGCTAGGCCAGCGGCTATGCCGTCTTTGGTTTCGTGATGGCGCACCATATCGCCAGTGAAGACTTCATCGAAATGAATATCGCGGTGTTTGAAATAATCCCCAAGCCAAATGGCTTGCTGCCCACCTAAGTCGCTAAGTTTGTCATAGTTAGCTTTACCAAATGATGCTTGACCATGGCGCACTAAGTAGATGTCTGTCATACCACTGCCTGATGTTATTAATATGTTAACTTGCTTTCACCATACTAAGGAAAACAGCAATATAAGTTTAATTGATATTTTGAATGAGTATGCATCAGGTGAAACTATTCGCTGAAGCGAGTTGAGTATTTTTGATACGTTCAAAACAAAATTTGACATGCATGAGACCAAGTACGTGCAATTTTAGTGCTTAAGATTGTATATTAATGCAGCATTAGTGATGTCGTATGGATGTAGACAAAGGAAAAGTGTAAGGGATTGCGCGTAATTGGACGCGACCTCGTCGTGATAAGTTTTGCTGGAAGCGCACGGCTTCCCCATTCAAAAGAAACAAAATGAAATCGCCTAAACCTGCTCTGCCTACGTTAAATAAAATCACATTTTACCTATTGGGTGCGCCTTTACTCGTGGCTATACCTATTCTGGCTTATGCAGAAGTTGATGATGTTTCTCAACCCACTACGAGCACGCTTGAGCACATTGTTGTTCATGCCCAGAAAACACCGCAGAATTTGCAGGATGTGCCAGTGGCAGTTACTGCGTTATCTGGCAAGGATTTAGTCGAAACCGTAAGCAGAGATGTGTTTGACCTTCAAAATTACGTGCCTGCTTTCGGCGCGTTTCAAAACCAAAGTGTAACTAACTCAGGCTTTTCTATACGAGGTATCGGTACTTCTTCACAAAACTTTGGTTTCGAGTCTTCTGTTGGACTCTATGTTGATGGCGTTTATCGCTCTCGGCAGAATGCTCTTATCAATGATGTAGTCGATATTGAATCGATAGAAGTTTTACGCGGCCCGCAGGGCACCTTGTTTGGCAAAAATACTGCGGCGGGGGCCATGACACTTACCACTACTCCCCCTTCCCATAACGATCGCGACGGTTTTGCTGAAGCCATTGTCGGGAACGATGCGCTTGTGCGCTTAAGCGCCGGCTCGTCCTTTTCACTTGTTGAAGATATTCTGGCGCTTCGCCTATCCGGCTTCACGTCGCACAGCGACGGCTTTATTACAGACGAAGAAAGTGGAAAAACGCTTAACAACCGAAATCGCTCTGCTATCAAAGCGCAGTTGCTGTATACACCTAGTGACAGCGTAAGCGTAAAGGTAATTGCCGACTATGGCGAGTTAGACGAACGCTGCTGCGGCGCTCTTACCTACCAAAACAATATACAAGCAAACCAAGTAAAGGGTAAGTTCGGTACTGATGCGTTACTTTTACAGCCCCCTTTTAACGCCACGGTATATGGGCGCGAAGACTTTTACCGTTTCAATACGTCGCTGTCTCAAACACCCATTTCTCAAATGGAAGATAAAGGCCTATCGGTTCAAGTTGATTTCGATATAAATAAGGCGTGGCATTTAGTAAGTATAAGTGCCTATCGGGCATTTGACAGCCTAGACTCGGTAGATACTGACTTTTCTAACGCGGATTTACTTAATGCGACCAACGATGCGCAGCAACAGTCGTTCTCTCAGGAGCTAAGGCTTCACTATCGCAGTGGTGTACTTGAAGGACTCATTGGTGCCTACTATTACAGTCAAAATTTAGACCTTACTTTTGATACAACAACTCAGGCCGATTTCAGTGTGTTTTTTAATGCGGTCGCAGGTGACTTACTCCCAATAGCAAGCGCTATAGATAAACTCAATGCGCTAACCTCTGGGCTTATTGCCCCTTCTGCTTCTCCAGCGCCACCCAACACCGCTTTTATACATAATGCAGATCAAGAGCAAGACAGTTTTGCAGTGTTTACTCAATTCGATTGGCGGTTTAGCGATATGCTAACCCTGACCTCGGGGTTACGATTTACGCAAGAAAAGAAAACAATTAAAGGCCAATTTGATGAACAAGGGCCAGGGATTGTCGGCATGGAACAAGTTCCTACAAAGTGGCCGAATATCAACAGCGCTCTCCTTGGCTTGCAAGAAATTGGGGCCGCATTGGCGCAAGGGGACTTTCCTTCACAAAGTTCGCTTAACGCCATAGCCCCCTTCCAACGAGCGGGCTGGGGTTACTTCTTTTTAGGCTCAGCTGCCGTAATGCCCCGCCCAGATTTGAATGAAAGCATAGATGATGACCAGCTCACAGGTACAGTAAAGCTAGCTTACCACCCTCAAGACAACACCTTAGCGTATGCAAGCTTCGCCACTGGCTATAAAGCGGGAGGGACTAACACAGATAGAATTCTTCCGGGCCTAAGCCCGCTATTTAATGCAGAAAAATCTCGAAGCACTGAAGTCGGTATAAAACACGACTTTGAGGACGTCGGCCTTAGGGTAAATGCGGCGGCGCACTACACAAAAATTCAAGATTTTCAGGCAACCACGTTTACTGGCACTGGGTTTAACTTGCAAAACGCGGGAGATATCGCGGTTAAAGGTATTGAGCTAGAAGCAATGTGGCTAATCACATCAAACACTGAATTACACGCTAACGCATCGCGCACGCTTGCTAATTTTGACGAGTTTAAACAAGGCACGTGTTGGGTGGCTTACACCTGGCACACCGGCATCGACGACCCGGGCCGGGTTAATCCTGGCGATCCGTTTTGTGCAAGAGACGGCGATCGCGTGGGGTTCGAGCCGCAAAATTCTCTATCACTGATGCTTAACCACCATTTTGCGCTTGGTAATTACCCGCTTACCGCCAGTATTGACTATCAATACACAGGTGATGTTTTTCTTGATGATGCCAACGACCCTTACAAATACTCAGGCGCATTTTCGCTGTTTAATGCAAGATTACGCGTGAAGATTACTCAATGGGACAGCGAAATCATAGCGTGGTCGCGCAACCTATTCGATGAACAGTACGTTGCGCGAAGCGGTTTCGACGTGCCGGTACAAACCGGCAAAATCATGGCCTATCCCGGCGCACCAAGAAGCTTTGGCGTGACTTTCAGAAAGACGTTTTAACGCTTTAAATTCGTAGGTTTCGTGTGAAAAACAGCGTGGCACTGTGCTATCACAGACAAGGCAATGTGCTCAGGCAGTTCGCCACCAATATCGAAGCCCGCGGGACTGGCGAAGTACTGGCTAAAGTCGGTGTCTTGAATGCCCGCTAAATCCATAATTTCTTGCTTGCGATGAAGGGGCCCTAACATGGCCGTATAGGTTAACGCGCGTTTACTCAGTACTTGCAAGGCTTTGGCGTCTATTTCACGGTGGTGCGACATCAGCACGGCAGCTTGAATGTTATGCTCGCTTAAGTGTAAGCGCAAACCTTCAACAGATGGGTCTTCTATTAAATAATTAACCTCGGGGAAATGCTCAATTCTGGCTTGGGCGGGCCTTGGGTCCCAAAGGCTTACCAAATACCCTTGAAGGCTGGCAAGGCGCGTCATAAAGGTAGCGTCATAGCCCCCACCAATAACAAGCAGGTGAATAGGCGGAAGCATTAGTACCGATAAAGTACGCTTTCCCTTGATGGTTTCAAGCGATGCCTTCCTTGGTTTAGCATTCGAATACTCTACTGCCTCGCACACGCCTCGCGTGCCGTCTACCGTACAGGCCCACTCGCACGCATTGCCATTTGTTAGCGTTTTACTGACCGCATCAAGAGAAAGGTACTGATTGTCTTGGTTAACCGGTACAAGCGATAGGTGCACCACGCCACCACAACCTACGCCCAATTTAAAGGCGATATCTTCTTCATCTTCATCATCGTAAACCGCCGTGCGACTCACACCATCAGTCATTACCCGCTGCGCTTTTTTAACAATGTCACTTTCTAAACACCCACCACTTAAAATACCAAGTTGATGGCCCGCATCGCTGAAAAGCATCATGGCGCCCGCTTTTCGATAGCAAGACCCCTCAGTCTTAAAAATGAAACCAAGCACCCACTTGTGCTTATCTTTTAGCGGTAGCCACTGCGACAGCAGATGATTAACGTGATTGCTCATAATTACCCTAGCGCTTGTTTAAACTGCTTATTACTGCGATGCTGCTTCTTTGATAAATGACGCAAGTGTGGCTGGCTCTTGTGCCCCCGCTACGCCCTGATTGCCAATCACAAAGGTAGGAACACTTTGAATTCCTCGCTGCATCCACAGTGTTTCTTCTTCACGCACAACAGACGCGTATTTACCGCTTTCTAGCACTTCGCTGGCCTGTGACTTATCAAGCCCTGCCCCTGCGGCAAGCTTTACTAGCACGGCATTATCATTTATGTCTTTGCCATCGGTAAAATAAGCGCTAAACAAACTTAGCTTCATCTGTTCTTCAAGCCCCTTCTCGGCTGCAAAGTGAATAAGTTGATGGGCTTTAAAGGTATTTTGCATGCGAGAGTCGTCGTCGAAATTAAACGCAAAGCCTAAGCCTTTGCCTGCTTCTACAAGGCGTGCTCTATTCTGCGCGCTTTGTTCTGCACCAATGCCATATTTCTCCATTATATGCTCACGTAAGTTCTGTCCTTCTTCAGGCATGTTTGGGTTTAGCTCGAAGGGGTGAAACTTAATGTCGACTTCAATATCGTCAAGCGCTTTAATGGCTTCTTGTAAACGCTGGTACCCTACGATACACCACGGACAAACCACATCGGACACCATATTTACGGTCACTTTCTGCATATTTGCTCTCTTTTATTGAAATCGTTATTACTTAGTTAAGGTTAGTAACTAGATAAGGCTAGTAACTAGATAAGGTTGGTAACAAAATGAGGTTACTAAAAGAAACTTCAACCCCAAGGGATGCTTTATTTAGAGCTGCCGTAGAAAAATAAATTATCGTTTTAATCGCTCTAGCGCATGCTGTGCCCACAGATGATATCCCTCTGCAGACGGGTGAAAGCCGTCTTCTGCCATTAGCCCACTTTGCTGAACACCTTGAACCGAACCCGTTACCTTAAGCGCTGGTACATAAAGCACTTCAGTGTTAGCCCAATTTACAACACACTGCTCAAGCACTTGATTTAGCAGAAGCGCCCTTAACCCAAGTAGCGCCCGCAAAGGCTGGGGTAGTGCGGGAAAACTGTGGATTGGTGGCAGCGCGGTAAACACGATTCGTTGGCAGCCGAATTTTTGGGTTAATAGCTTATGCACAATTTCTATATTTTTTCGCCAGCGGGCTATTGAAACAAACTTAGTGACATCGTTTACACCAATAGAAACCAATGCTGATGCGAAGCTTTCAGCAGGTAGTCCATGTAGAAGCGCTATCACATCTTCACTTTTATAACCCGTTTTGGCATGTAGCGATACGTGGGTGGGGCTATGCTTAGACAAGCCAGCATACAGCAGCCCTGATAGCGCACGGTGCTGTGTATCAGCCCCAACGCCCGCGGCCGCTGAGTCGCCCACAACTAAAACACGATTTGATGTTGCCTTAATGTTTTTAAAAGCGGCAAATACCCGCTCCCCCCTAGGCTCAGGCAGCACTTGCGTTTTTTTGCGAACCCAAAGCCCCTGTACCAGAATTAAGGGCATAATCAAAACTGTAACTATATTTAACGCAAAAACCTTGAAGTAGATCAAAACAAGCCCCTGCCTTATTCATTATGCTAAATCTATATTGGTGAATAACCACCAAGATGGTTCAACATAAGTGTAGATAAAAAATGAACACCATTGCTATAAAACAACTTCGCGATAATTCCACTATAACCAAATATGCGCAACATGCACCTCGTTATACCTCGTACCCTACTGCACTTAAGTTCGAATCGCTAAAAGAAGATTTATCCCCTCACGCGCTAACCGTGTCTAAAGCGAAAGCCGTGAGTTTGTATGTGCACATTCCTTTTTGTAAAACGCTTTGCTATTACTGCGGCTGCAACAAACTTGTGACTCGGCACAACGAAAAGGCAGACGACTATTTAGACTACTTAGAAAAAGAGATAGTTTCTAAGCGTTATTTAGCAGACGATAAGCCTGTAGTTTCGCTGCATTTAGGCGGTGGGTCGCCCAGTTTTTTAAATAAAGTTCAGCACACTTTTTTAATGTACCTTTTGAAAAAACATTTCACGTTTGAAGTAGGCGCTGAATTATCTATTGAATTAGACCCAAGAAACGTTGATAAAACCTATTTACAAAATCTGAGGGGCTTGGGCTATACCCGTATCAGCTTTGGCCTTCAAGACACTGACTACAACGTGCAAAAAACAATAAACCGTGTTCAAAGTACTTCGCATATCGCAGATTTAGTGTCCGAAGCCCGTACTTTAGGTTTCGAATCGGTGAATTTGGATTTAATTTACGGCCTGCCTAACCAATCAGAAGAGACTTTTGCATCTACCATAGCTGCAACTAAAGCCATGATGCCAGACCGTATCTCGCTCTTTAGCTACGCTCATCTGCCAGAGCGCTTTGCCGCACAGCGAAAGTTTGCGCCAGGAACTCTTCCTAGTAGCGAAGAGAAAGCAGCCTTGTACAACCTTGCTGTAAATGGCTTTAAAAAAGTGGGGTATGAAATGATTGGGCTGGATCATTTTGCGTTACGCAGCGATTCACTCGCCATCGCTAAGCACAAAGGTAAGCTTCACCGAAACTTCCAAGGCTATACTTTGCGCGGAGATACCGACCTAATTGGCGTCGGCGTGTCTGCTATTAGCACAATAGGTAATGCTTTTACTCAAAACGCCAAAGATTTGAAAGAGTACTATAAACGTATAGACAGACAATTACCCTCAGCCAAAGTTGGGCTTTCGTTAACACCAGACGACCTCGTTCGTCGTGATGTAATATCAAGCTTGATGTGCAACCTGTCTGTAGATAAACAGAGTATTTCCAGCAAGCATCATATTATTTTTGACGAGTACTTTTCAGAAGCATTAAGTAATTTAGAGCGTCTTGCAGACGATGGAATCATTGAAATTTCGGCGCACCACATACGGGTACCAGAACATGCTCGGATATTTATTAGAGCGGTATGTACCCGTTTTGATGCCTACCTAAATGCGACTGAAACGCTTAGTAATTACTCTAAGGCAATTTAAATCGGGCAATCACTTTATCGCCAACATTTAAGTTGAGGCGCGATAAAGAAATATGACTAATACTTGCGTAAAGTGCTTGGCTGTCATTCTCTAAAATAAGCTTCAAAAGCACTTTACCGCCCCATGTAACTTGCTGATGCGACTTTTTGTTTTGGCTAGAAGTGAGCCGTACAGGCTCAATACTTGTTATCGTGCAAGGTAGCGCATTTAAAATGCTAACCGTGCTCGCGCTGTTAAATCCTCCCACATTAATATCTATGCTCACATCGCAGGCTTTTACCGCAAAACGTACTGGCGCAGGCCCGTTATCCTGCTCTGGGTTACTCACCTCTGTAATGCTGTGTGCCCTGTAAGCGCTCTTAGTATTTTCCATGTATGATATTGCTTCTTCTGTAACAAATACCTCATGACCTGCAACCATAATTCGGGTTATGCCGTGCATATTTTCAACTTGCGTAACGCTTTCAGAGCACTTATGCCCCTCTAATACGGCTGAAGGTATTGCAACCCCTTCTTTTTCGAATACTTGAGAAAGCACATCTGTTGTCGCACCGCAAAGCGATACCTTACCTTGCTCTACATAAACCAGTTCATCACTAAAGAGTGCTAAATCATCTAAATCATGAGAGATAACAAAGCAAGTAAGCTGGCCAGACACACACAGAGTATTTAAGAACTGATAAATTTTGCGCCGGGTAAAAATATCGATGGCGCTTAGTGACTCATCTAGCAATAAAACGGAAGGGCCATTCGCCAAAGCCCGCGCTATCGCCACACGCTGTGCCTCCCCCCCTGATAGTGAATCAATAGGCTTTTCTAAAAGGTGCTCGCAGTAACACCCTTTTACACACGCCTCTACTGATAAGGGGTTGGGGCTAGCATGACGCTGCGCCAAGGCTAAATTACCCCGCACGTTAGTATGCGGAAACAACATGGGCTGCTGAAACACGATACCTATCTTTTCAAAAGACCATGATTTAGCCACCTTGGCGCGTTTTTCTACGCCGGCTAAAGCCCGAAAAAGGCTGCTTTTACCCGCCCCGGAAGGGCCGGTAACGCCAATGAAACGGCTTGCGGGCTGAAGCGTTATTTGGGCATCAATTCTGTTAGGCAAGAAAGCGTGAATTTCCATATCAACCCTCGCCCTTGTTTGGGGCGGAACGAGGTATTTGTGACCTGCTGCCGAAATGGCTCGCAATGCCATTAAAACGGTAAATGGCAGCTAGCAGCACAAACGAGAATACCAAGAGTGCTATGGCAAGATTATGCGCTTTTTCGTACTCCAACGCTTCGACTTGCTCGTAAAGGGCTATGGAGAGCACTTGAGTTTCGCCAGGAATATTCCCGCCTATCATCAGCACCACGCCAAACTCACCGATGGTGTGGGCAAAGCTTAACCCCAAGGCAACGATAATGGGCGCTTTGCTTAAGGGTAATACAATTCTCACAAATGCTTCGGTTGCCGAAAAGCCCAACGTTTTAGCCACATCTAAATAACGAGCGTCTAATTGAGAAAAGCCACCATAAAGGGGCTGAAGCGCAAACGGTAAAGAATAGAGAACCGAACCTAACACCAAACCTTCAAAGCTAAAGGCCAAATTACTTCCCGTTAAGGTATGCCACCCCTGACCCAAAGCACTTTGCGGTGAGAATGCAATGAGTAAGTAAAACCCCAGTACCGTAGGTGGAAGCACTAACGGCAGCGCCAACACCGACATAACAAACGGCTTGGCTTTACTATGCCAGTTCGCTAAAAACCATGCCAAAGGTAAGGTAACAAGCAACAGCAGGCCACTGGTGATTAGCGCCAGCTTAAGCGTAAGCCAAATAGCGTCAAAGGCATATACTCCAAAGAATTCGCTAAGCGCGTTCATCCATGCGCACCGTTAAGTTCAAAGCGAGTACGCCCACGGGCATCTAAACTGCCGGCTTTACCAGTTAGGCTGCCTATTTCAGAAGCAGCCTTTACCGGTGTGTTAGCGTTATTTTCTATTTGCCTTTCTGCATGGGGTTGTATGTCGAGCAACGCAGGCTGGTAACCCCACTCGGCTAACCCGTGCTGTACCCCTTGCGACATCAAATACTGCACGAACAAACTCGGCGATGATACGCCTTCGGCCTTCGTCATATCAAACCGAGTTAGCTCACTTGTTTTGGCTTGATTTGGGGTTCGGGTTTCAGTTTGCGCATCAAACACGTTAGGCGAAAGCGTTGCTGCCGTTTTAGCATTAATTACAAGCGACTGAACAATAGGTTGGTATAAGTTTTCTGGTACAGGAATAATAACCGTTGTAGCGCCCTTGCCGTCAGCGATGCTTTTATCCGAGGTTGGCGAACTCATATTCGGTAAATCAAGCGCCAGCGAATATGCCACGAACGCTCCTCTAACGCTGCCGGTGGAATAGAACTGCAGGGTTTGCAGTACATTTTTACCCATCACTCTGTGTGGTAAAACGTGCTGCCATAGCAATAAGTTTTGTAGGGTTTGTTGCGCGGCTTCGCCGTAAGGCGCCAGTTTAGGGTTGGCAATGGCAATTTTGCTACCTGGGGTCTCAGTTAACTGAATAAGCTGTTGACTAAGCTGTTTTGAAAGTTGTGCGTTTATCTTACCCTCTAACGGCTTACCTTGCCCGCCAGCCTGCGCTTTTTGCTCTCCGCCCTGCTGATTTTCAGCCGTGCGCCGAGCTTCTCTGGCAACGCTTTCGTAGCCATTAGCGTTAGCGCTAGCTGGCAGCTTACCGGTATATACAAACGCCAGCTTGCCTTTGGCATAATCTACCACATTACTTTCATGTACTAGATTGTTGTTAACCAGTGCCTGTGGCCTGGCACGGTCTGCCGACAAAAACACATCGAACGCGGCTCCATGCTGAATTTGAGCGTACAGCGTTCCGCTAGAAGACACGGTTACCGCGACGTCTATGCCCGTAAGCTGCGTAAACTGCTGGGCAATGCTTTTTAAAGGTTTAGCGAAGTTTGCCGCTACGGCAACGTTAATTTTATCGTGCCGTTTAACCGATAATGAAGGGTTTTGCTTATCGGCACTAGTGAAGAGTTTCGCACTTTTTGTGTAGCTGTCCGTTTCTGTAGCGCTAGCAACGGCGCTAGCGCTTGTTAAAACTACCACGTTTATGAAAACAGACACGCTTATAAATCGCATAGAGCAAGCGCGGAATATACTGCTCACGACACTAAAAACGAAAGGATAGCGCCTTGTTAATAAGCGCTTAAAACCTACAACCACCATTATTTTTTAAGCATCCACTTAAGCGCAGATTTATCGTCAGACGCTTTTGCAGCAACCCACTCAGAGTTATCGCCTTTAAACTCTTTTTTCCAAAGCGGGACAGACTGCTTAAGCATATCCATTAAAAAGCTGGCGGCATCAAACGCCGCTTGGCGATGTTGGGCAGCAGCACCTACCCATACAATTTGCTCGTTATTATAAATGCGCCCCACTCTGTGTAGCGCGCCAGCACTGTTCAGTGAAAAACGTACTACCGCTTGTTCAACCAGCTTCATCAGCGCTTTTTCTGTCATGCCTGGGTAGTGCTCTAGCTCAATGCCGTCTATATCGCCTGCGTTATTGAAATCTCGCACTAGCCCAGTAAAGGTAACAATAGCGCCTGTATTGCCGCTTGCTCTTTCGTCTGCCGACTGTTTTAGACGAGCATACAATTCGCCATGATCGAAATCTGCATCTTGAACAAGTGCGAACATAACTACCCCCCAGTTACAGGTGGAAATAGCGCCAGTTCGTCACCATCGCTAAGTACGGTATCGGTATCGCAAAGCTCTTGATTACGGGCAGTCAGCACACTGCCTTCTAAGGCTAAGGTCCACTTGTCGCTGCGAGTTTTAAGCTGCGATATCACGGCTTCAATGGTGCTACTATCACTTAGGTTAAGCGCAATGTTATCTTCACCCGTGATCTCTCGGGTTTGCGCAAATGTTTTAACCGTTATCTGCATAGTTCGCCTTTTGGTATATTCCGTTAACGTCATTGTACACGTCTACGTGCAAGCGCTAGCTTTGTTCCAACGTTTTTACTGGATAACTAAGCCTGTTGTCGATCAGATTGCCAGTGGCCGGTTTTACCGCCTTTTTTCTCCAGTACCCGGACCCCTTCCATATGCATGCCAGGGTCGATGGCTTTGCACATATCAAACAAGGTTAACAGCGCCACATTAACGCCCGTGAGCGCTTCCATTTCAACACCCGTTTTACCGCTTAGCTTGCAATAGCAGGTGGCTTTAATTCGGTTTTGTTCAGCCTGAATGTCAAAATTGATATCCACCTTTGACAGCGCCAGTGGGTGACAAAGAGGAATAAGATCGGCGCAGCGTTTCGCCCCTTGGATACCCGCTACTCGGGCAACAGCGAAGACATCCCCTTTTGCAATTTTTGCTTCAGAAATTTGTCGAATGACGTCTTCGCTTACGTACAAGAACCCTTCTGCTGTGGCTTCTCGCTTGGTAACGTCTTTGTCGCTAACATCTACCATGTTGGCTTCGCCACCAGCGTTTAAATGACTAAAGGTACTCATGCTTCCACCAAGTGCTTTACAAAGTTACACGGCCTAAAGTCGGCATCTAGCTGGCTAGCAATGATTTTTTCCCACGCCGTGCAACACGCGGCGGTTGAGCCTGGCAAGCAGAAAACAACGGTATTGTTTGCAAAGCCAGCTACCGCACGAGACTGAATCGTAGACGTACCAATTTCTTCATAGCTAATTTGGCGGAATAGCTCACCAAAGCCGTCGACTTCTTTGTCGAATAATACGCTAATGGCTTCTGGCGTTGAGTCGCGATGCGTAAAGCCTGTACCACCGGTAATTAATACCGCGTGAATATTCTTGTCGGCAATCCACTTCGACACCACGGCGCGCTGCTGATAAATATCGTCCTTTACTAAGTCGCGGTCGTAAAGGTTATGGCCAACCGAGGTAAGCGCCTCTTTCAGGTAATCTCCTGACTTGTCGTTTTCGAGGGTGCGCGTATCTGAAATAGTAAGAACGGCAATGTTAAGGGGTTGGCTGACAGCTGACATATGAAATCCTAATTTGATATGCGACATTTTGGCGGTTTTTGATAAAGTACCAGCCAAAATACTATTTGGTAATCACTTTATAAGGGTGCATGCCATGAATTCAACAACTAAGTTGGCATAAACTATGTCTAAAAGCCTAACTAATCAGCAGGCTATGCGCTATAACCGCCATATTGTGCTTCCCAAAATAGACCTAGACGGTCAAGAAGCGTTACTAAACGCCAATATCTGTATCATTGGTATTGGCGGGCTTGGCACCGCGGCCGCCACTAGCCTTTGCGCAAGCGGCGTGGGCTCGCTTACGCTTATCGACCACGACACGGTTGAGGCCACCAACCTGCCAAGGCAAACCTTGTTCAGCGAACAAGATGTCGGGGTAAATAAAGTAGAAGCTGCAAAAGCACGACTTCACGCAATAAATAGCGACTGTGACATTACCGCAATAGCAGAACCGTTTTCAGCGCCTAACGCAGCTAAGCTATCCCCAACGTCAAAACAGGCTATAGAAGGTGCCGACGTGGTATTAGATTGCACCGACAATACCGACTCGCGAGATTTAATAAACGTATTGTGTTTTGAATTAAATACTCCGCTTGTATCGGGCGCAGCCATTCGCTTTGAAGGCCAGCTTTTCGTAGCTATACCCGGTGAAAGCCGTTGCTATGCATGCTTACGAACGCTATTTGCATCGCCCGATTTAAGCTGTGTTGAAGCAGGTATATTCTCGCCTGTAGTAAACATTGTTGGTACTTACCAAGCCATGTTAGCTATGCAAGTATTGATGGATTTCGATAATATCCCTAAAAACACGTTAATGACGTTTGATGCTTTGTCGCACGAGTGGCGAAACTGGAAGCTACCTAAAGGCGTGAACTGCGAGCTATGTGCTTGCTAACTATACGTACTTCCGCAGCATTAATGATAAAAGCTGTGTTTAAAAGCAGCATCTTTAAACAAAGAATAAGACAGAAAATAGGTTGATTTAAATGACAACCCAAGTAGTAAAAAAACACATGGTAGTGGCGCAAAACGCGTCTGGCCGTAACATGAACGTGCCAATTTATCGAATGAAGGGCGCGCGCCCTGGCCCCACCGTGTACATTCAAAGTTCTATTCACGGTGCTGAAGTGCAAGGTAACGTGGTTATTTACCATCTTATTCAGCGCTTAAAAGACATAGATATTTGCGGTGAAATTATCCTAGTACCCAACTGTAATCCCATTGGTACTAACATTAAAGCCGGTGAGTACACGTTAGGCCGCTTCGACCCTGTAAACGGTACAAACTGGAACCGGGGTTACTTCTTCGACAAAGGTGCAGTAGAACATTTCGCCAAAACCGTCACACGCGAAGAGTCGATAGATGGTATTAAGCAGCGTTTTCGCGCGCACTTGTCGAACGCTATCGACAACAAATTGGCCGAGCCGTGGGGTTTGGGCCTAGCGCAGCAGCTAAACCTTAAGCTTCAGCAAATGGCGGTAAACGCCGATTTCGTGTTAGACCTTCACAACGGGCCGGTGTCTACCCGCCACGTTTATATACCTGAATACGCCAAAGACAGCGCCAAGCTATTTAATATTCCCCACTGTATTTTTATTCCAAACGTATTTGCAGGTGCACTAGACGAAGCCACCTTCTGCCCATGGTGGACACTTCAAGAAAGTATCAAGAGTAATTTAGAGCGCGAAATTAGCTTTAATGTAGAAGCTTTCACGCTAGAAATGGGTAGCCAAGAGGTTATCGACTTTAACGAGGGTAACATAGACGCCACTAGCATTCTCAGCTACTTAAACGCCAAAGGCGTGCTGCATGAATGCGATATTAAACCGAAAGCAATGCAGCGTTTAAGCGTGTATTTAAAAGACTATAAAACCCTGTTCACCAACTGGGGTGGCATGGTGGAATACATGGCAAAACCCGGACAAACCGTGAAAAAAGGCGAACCGCTAGCGCAGATTTTAAATATTGATGATCTCGACACCGACAATGGCAGCAGAACGCTAGAAGCGCCTTGCGATTTGATCCCTATTCTGCACTTCCCGTCGGCTTCAGTATTGAGCGGAACGCAGCTTTACAAGGTGTTTACTAATTATATGGAGTTGTAGTTTTTTATAGGCAAGTTGATGGAGTAAAACGTTAATTACAACATGGTTGATTAGAGTACGTAGAAACGTCTCGCGCAAGTTACTGGTTTATTTTTCGAATTCTGTCATGCCGTTCAATTTATTGTATTGAACAGCGGCGTTGTGCCTATCGATTGAACTCAAGGCGTAAAGCAGACATCTCATTTTCTTTCCTATGAACACGCCGAATATAGTTTTTAAGGGAAAGCGGGTGTTACTATGAAGTATAAGTAATAAGCTGTTAGCTGCCATGGCGCCGTAATGCACAACATCCTGTACATGTGCTCATTTCCGATCTAAACTTGTCCCATATAATGTACAAGTGAGATGCAAAATGAGGATAGTCTCTTTTACCGAAGCAAGAAATGGTCTAAAGGCCGTTTTGGACAATGTAATCAACGATGCAGATACAACAGTAATCACTCGTCGTGACTCTGAAGATGCTGTTGTAATGTCATTAGATTACTACAACAGCCTTATGGAAACCGTTCATCTACTTCGTTCTCCAGCGAACGCTGAACACTTAAATCGTTCAATAGCACAGTTTAAAGCGGCAAAAACGGCCCAGCGAGAACTTATTGATGAGTAACAGGTTGTTATCATGGACTGATGAAGCTTGGAACAGCTACGTTTATTGGCAGACTCAAGACAAGAAAACCTTGAAACGTATCAATAAGTTAATTTCCGATGTTAAGCGCTCTTTATTTGATGGAATAGGAAAGCCGGAACCTCTCAAAGAAAATCTTTCAGGTTTCTGGTCCCGCAGAATAGATGACACCAACCGTTTGGTATATACCGTGGACGATACCGCAATTACAGTTATCTCGTGTCGTTACCATTACTAATAGGTGGCGGCTGACAATCAATTAAAGTCGCTCGCGGTAATTGAGAGAGGGTAGCTCAGTAACCCAAACAGGCTCATTTAGTATCACTCAATGATTACCACACAAGGTTTCACTTACTCAACGTAAATTTACAAGGTAACTAATCACACCCTACTTCACCCAAACTAACGCGATATTTAAACTCACCACGCTGATTAAATACGTCAAAACCATTATCAGAAGTTTTAAGCTCAAGCTCCCATACCCAATTTGTTTTTTCAATAAACTTTAATTCATAGCGGTTTAAAGGTAGCGGACATTTTAAATAGAAATAATGGTAGGCCGTACCCATGGCACCTGGATCTGCGGTAAACACGTAAATTGTGTTATTTTCTATTTCAAATTCTTTATGAAAGTAGTCTCGGTTAGTTCCTAGTGTTGCATCAATCAGTACACCTATTAGTCCTATCGCAATCTGAATGAGCGCCACTGTTGCTAAAACAAAGCTAAAAACAATAGACATCCATTTACTTTTAAAAAGATGCCTAAATGTACCTTGCTGCGTAAAAAGCAGGTACCCCCCTGCGCAAAGCGCTATAAGCTTAACTAAGGCTAACGCGTCGCCGACCTGTGACATAAACTTGGGGGAATGGTAGTTTAAGCCCCACAGCACACCACCATGCAGACTTTCCACTAATGGAACTAATATTAGAATTAGCACAGCGAGTAACGGAGTGATCAAGGCCGCAAAGGTTCTTTGCGGCACTTGCTGGTTACTCGGGCTATGGTTTTGCTCTAATTGCTTTGTCCCTAACATTAATTATCAGCTTTTCTAAATCGGCGAACCTGGCGGCAGCGGTTCTACTTCAAAGCTACTTGGCCATGTTTTGCTGGCCCAATAAGTATCAAACTGCTGTTTCAGTATTTCATACTGATTGTCGTCAGCCTTATCGTCTAGCCATTCGCTAAATTCAAGTAAAGCAAGTTCAGCTTCCATTCTTACTTCGGGCGCCAACTTATCGCTAGTTACCGCTTTCATCACTGCATTTAACGCTACTAGCTGTAAGCGTTTTGCAAATGGGCTTTGCGACTTATTTTTATACCAGTGTACGCTAAGTATCTGCTTCACAAGCATGGAAACACCTACTTTTTTGCGTCGGTCTTTAGTGCTTCTTGTTTGCCACTCTAAACGGTTTAAGCGTTCTGGGTGTAATAACAACTCAAAAGCAAAGTTGGATGCCGAAGCAGCGGCAGAAACAGGGTCCAACATTAAGCCCATTTTGCCCTTAAAATGCTCGCGAGTAATGTCGTCACCGTAGGCTGTAGGTGGAATAAGCGTGAGTACCGATTCAGGTATAGTGAGATAGTCTGCGGTAGTAGCGGTCAGTAACTGTTGCATTGCACGTTGCTGCACCGCGGGTGCTACAAACTGCTGGCCCTGCGCCTGGGTATAGTCGCCTTTGCGCTCGTACTCATAAACTAAACCGCCTACTTGCTTTGCTACGGCTTCTAACTGGTAACGGTGAAGTAAGTAAATAGGCACTAAAGCATTTTCAAGGGACGACAAACTGCTGCTTGGGCTTAAGGTGTCCAAACCTAAGTTGGCTAATGCCTGTTCGCGCACTTGTGAAATTTCATCGAAAGCATCTAGTGGGTTGCTACCATTTTCCCACATATGGCCGTTTGCTGATGCATGTCGGCTGCTGCGGGTATCTGGGTCTGACTTAAAGCTTAAACCTTCGTTGCGACCTTTTACGATAATCTTTGCCAAGGCTTCGGCTTCTTCTACGTCGCTGGCAAAGTCTTGATAACCATATGCTACGGCGTGTATATCCCATGCGCCTATACCTTTTTCATAAGCGCCTTCCAGGCTTATTTTGCCATTTTTAATGCTAATTTTGGGGTGGGGATAATCCATCACAGACGCACGGTTGTTTTCACTTGCTGCAAAATTATGTGCTATGCCTAACGTATGCCCTACTTCATGAGCAGACAACTGCCTAATACGATCTAGCGCCATTTCTTGCTGCACAGTGGTGTCGGTATTACCCTCTTTAAACGGGCTGGTTAGGCCAAGGGCGATTAAATAGTCTTGTCTTACACGCAGCGAACCTAAAGTAACGTGACCTTTGATAATTTCGCCCGTACGTGGGTCGACAACCGACGAACCATAAGACCAGCCGCGGGTTGCGCGATGTACCCAGTTAATCACGTTGTAGCGCACGTCCATAGGGTCGGCACCTTCAGGCAGTACTTTGACCTGAAACGCATCTTTATAGCCTGCGGCTTCATAGGCTTGGTTCCACCAGCTTGCGCCTTCTTTAAGCGCGGTCATTACCGGCTCTGGAATACCTGGGTCAAGATAATACACAATAGGCTCAACTGCTTCGCTCTTCGCCGCATGAGGTGTTTTCTTGTGTAAACGGTGGCGGGTAATAAAACGCTGTTCAGTAGGCTCGTTGATAGGTGTTGAGTAATCGAAATAACTGAACTTCCAGTAGCCTGAGTATGGGTGGTACTCTCTGGGTGTGTAGTTATCGTCTGGCAGTGCCACATACGAGTGATGCAAGTGAACCGTCACACTTTCTGGATCGGGCGTAACTTGCTGCACGTATTCGCCCGGCTTTTTACCAGCAAAAGTGACTAAAGCCTCTAATTCAGTATTCTTTTCGAAGCCTTTGGTTTTAGGTAAGTACACGCCACTGCGCATTTTATCTACGCTGAAACTACCTTGGTTGGTGCGCGCCATACGGTTGCCAATCCCGTGAATATCACTTAACAAGAAAGGCGTATAATCAATAAGGCTGGCGCTGTCGTTTTTAGCCACCAGCGTAAAGCCAGCTATGACCGAGTCTGCAAAAGCCTCATCAATACTCTGCTTTTCAGCGTCGCTGCCGTGGGCCGCGCGGTATTTGGTGTTGTGCTGCTTTAATAAAACCTTATTGCCAAATTTTTCAAAGCTGACTAAGCGCGTATCACCCAACTGCCCGCGATCAAGGCCTATATCGTTTGAACCTACGCCATAAGGCAAACTGCTTTGGAACAAATATTCGGCATCGCTTGTAGGCACGGCCAAGTAAACTTTGTCGCTTTCATCGTCATAGTAAACGGGGATTAAACCATCTTTTTTGGTCATATCGCTGGTGAATTCACCAATGCTTGGTAACGCTGCCCAAGCTGAAGACGTAGACACGACAAACAATAGCGTAATCGCAATGGCAAATTTGCCAGAAGCTTTTACTTGTCGCGCCGCTTTATGAAAAATGTTCAATTGCAGCATGCAGTTAGTCCTTATTATTGTGAGTTTCTAGCCTACCCTATGTGGTGACGTTTGCCCATGGTAATTCATCGTTTTAACGCGCCTGGCATACTAAGCGAGTTTCTTTTTCTCTAAAGAATTTACTTGAATCACAACCAAGAGTAAGCCCTAATTGCGTTATCGATTTAACAGCTCAAACTATGAAGGGTTTAATTTTGAAGTTTACCTCTCGCGCTACCGCTATTTCTCCGTTTCTCGCCATGGCCTACGGTGAAAAAGCCACAGTACTTGAACAGCAAGGTAAAGACGTTATTCGACTAAATCTTGGTGAGCCTGATTTCGGCGCACCCGCACCCGTACTTGCGGCAATGAAAGAAAGCATGGACACCCCTGATTTTCCCTATACCTCTGCATTGGGTATTCCTGAACTACGCCAAGCAGTTGCTAGCTTTTACGAAACTAAACACGGCGTAAAGGTAAGCCCTTCACGCGTGGTCGTAACCGCTGGCGCGTCTGGTGTGTTACTTTTGGCAAGCGCAGCATTGGTTGAGCCAGGCGACAACGTGATTTTGGGCGACCCGTCTTACCCGTGTAATCGACGCTTTTTAAACGCATTTGGCGCAGAGGTAACGCTAGTACCAACACGCAGTGAGGATAATTTTCAGCTAACCGCAGCAAGTGTTGCAGACAATTGGAAGCAGAACACCAAAGGTGTACTTATCGCCACACCAGCCAATCCAACAGGCACGGCGATAGATAAAGACGAACTGTATAAGATTGGACAATACTGCAAAGCCAAGGGTGGCTTTTTAATTGTTGATGAAATTTACTTAGATCTTTCGCTTTCTGCCGATGTTGATTCTACAGCTTCCCAAGCAACCCACAACACCGACACTAAACTTCAAACCGTGCTTGCCAGCGCAGACTTGCAAGATACCGTGGTAGTCATTAACAGTTTCTCTAAGTACTTTGGTATGACGGGTTGGCGTCTTGGTTGGTGCGTAGTGCCTGAAGCAATGACACCCATCATTGAAAAGCTCGCGCAGAATTTGTTTATCTGCCCCTCTACCCTTTCTCAAAAAGCCGCACTTGCGTGCTTTACCCCTGAAGCGTTGGCGCAGTGCGAGCAAAACCGCAATACGCTGATAGAGCGTGCAACTCTTGTTTTTGATGCACTTCAAAATATGGGGCTTAGTTTAGATGCAAAGCCTGACGGCGCGTTTTACGCTTACATCAATATCAAACATACAGGCATAAGTGCTATCGAATTCTGTGATGCCCTGCTCTCGCAATATTATGTGGCGCTTACGCCGGGTAATGATTTTGGCGAACACAATGCTGATCAGTACGTAAGGCTGTCTTTCGCTACCAGCATTGAACGTTTGAATGAAGGCCTGTCGCGGCTAGCAAAGTTCGTTGAATCATTAGGCTAATGGCTTTATGCCCCTCGTTTAATTTCGTGAATAGACAAATATTACCTAAAAAAATGATAGATATCGGCACTAGTGCGTATATTGGGATAATAGATTGGCGAGAACTGCCGAAGCGAAATAAAACAGGATAAAACAATGAGTAACGAACGCGAATTTGATGTAGTTATTTTTGGTGCTACAGGTTTTACAGGCCAGTTAGTGGCGGAGTACTTTCAAGCTCAGTATGGCAGTGACAGCAATGTTAAATGGGCAGTGGCAGGTCGTAACGAAGCTAAACTGAATGATGTAAAACAAGAACTAGGCATTAGCGATAGCGTTGCTAGCATTGTAGCAGACGGTGACGACGCTGAAGCACTTGATGCCATGACCAAGCGCACAGCGGTGGTACTTACCACTGTAGGCCCGTATCAAATTTATGGCGAAAAATTGCTTTCTGCGTGTGTAGACAATGGCACAGGCTATACAGACTTATGCGGTGAGCCAGCGTGGATGCACCAAATGATCAAGAAGTACGAAGCGAAGGCCAAAGAAACTGGCGCAAACATTGTATTTTCTTGCGGCTTCGACTCAGTACCGTTTGACTTAGGTGTTCACTACTTACAAGCGCATGCTAAAAAGCAAACTGGCGACGTGATTGAATACGTTAAAGGTCGCGTTCGCAAGATGCAGGGAACCTTCTCTGGTGGCACGGCTGCCAGCTTAAAAGCGACCATGGCGGCAGCGCACAAAGATAAGTCGGTAATGGCGGCGCTTGTTAACCCGCATTCGTTAACCGACGGCGCTTCAAATCAGCCACAGCCAGACGGCAACAAGCCTTATTTCGATGAACAATTAGGTACATGGGTTGCGCCATTTATTATGGCGGCTATCAATACTAAGAACGTTCACCGCTCTAACTACCTAGCAGAATACGCTTACGGTAAAAACTTCCAGTACGATGAAATGATGATGACGGGGCCTGGCGAGAAAGGCGAAGCCATGGCGAATCACGTAGCAAAAGATAAGTCGCTTGCCAGCGATGATGGCCCTAAACCTGGTGAAGGTCCAAGCAAAGAAGAGCGTGAAAACGGATTTTACGATGTAATGTTTGTGGGCACAGCCACCAATGGCGATATGCTTGCGATATCGGTAAAAGGCGACAAAGACCCAGGCTATGGCTCTACCAGCAAGATGATTTCAGAATCGGCCCTTTGCTTGTGTAAAGACGTTAACCTGCAAGGCGGCTTTTTTACACCAGCGGCAGCCTTTGGCGATAAGCTAATTAGCCGCTTGGAAGAAAAAGCGGGCTTAACCTTTGCTATCGAGAAATAAGGTTTAAGAACAAAATCAAAAGTAGCGGCGGCAAGCTCAAGTTTGGAAAAACTGTTGAATAAAATCTTGGTAACTGCATAACCGCTAGAGATAGCGCTTTATTCGTGTGATAAGCGCGATGCTATAATTCGAAAAGCTGTGTTAGTTAGCGATTTGGTGATATGAAAAAGGCTGAACACAATTTGTGCTCAGCCTTTTTTCTGCGCTAGGTGTTATTATTTTTTTTAAGCAAGTACTGCTTTTAATGCTTTAACGCAAGCATCTGTTTCTGCGGGCGTGCCTACGCTGATGCGCGACCATGAGTCATAACCGGGCCATGTGCGCCCTACAACCTTTATGCCTTGGGCTTTCATTTTTTCCGCGAATTTATCGTGCGGCATGCCCGTATCCATGTAAATGAAATTACCTTGTGGGTTCGGCGCATAAGGCTGCTTCAATTCTTTAGCTACGTTTACTAATTTGTCACGCTCGGTTTTAATCCGTGAACGCATGGTATTTAGGTTTGCATGGTCGTCCATACTTGCCATACCTGCCACGAGTGCCAAGTAGTTCACACCGCCCATTCGCAACATACCGCCCATGGTTTTAGCTTGCTCAGACGGCATTATGGCATAACCTAAGCGCTGGCCTGCCATGGCGTGAATTTTCGAAAACGTACGGCAAATTACTACGTTGTGTCCCTCTGCGACTAGCTTCGACTGCACATTAGCAGGGTAAGCATCGGACATCTCAATGTAGGCTTCATCAATAAATACCTGTGCTTTTTTCGACACGCGTTTTGCAAAAGCGGTAAGTTTGGCTGCATCTACCACGCTACCCGTCGGGTTGTTCGGGTTGCACACGTAAACCGCAGTGGTATCTTCTGTTACCGCTGCTTCAATTGCATCTAAATCGAAAGTCATATCGGCAGCAAGGGGGACGTAAGTAACATCGGCGCCCATAAATTCAGCGCCTCGCGGTACACCTTCGTAAGTGGCCATAGACGTTACCAGCTTATTACCGTTTTTCGTGATCCAGTCGGCATAACCAAATAATATAGGTGAAGAACCGTTCGTGATAATGATTTGATCGGCAGATACGCCCTCTTGCTTTGCAATTTTTTGCGCTAATACTTCAACCGTAGCATCGGTATAGCGTGCTAGATTTAAAAGCTCGCTTTGCATCGCTTTTGCAGCTTTCTTTGATGGGCCAAAGGCATTTTCGTTTGACGACAAGCGAATAAGACCGTCGTTCACATTAGGGGTAGCTGATGGAAAGTGTTCGGTGGGCATACCTGCTGCATGAAGTTCACCCATAATACTGTCGACGCTAGTAGTCAATGCCACTGCACCAGCACCTAATCCTACTGACTTTAACCAGTTGCGACGTGACGAATTCACCGTGGTTTGTTGTACATTTTTATTCATATTTCGCTCTGCCTTCCATCTACAATATCTTTAGACTAAAGACTTAATTTTGAACGTGCAATAGCGAAAAAAGCCTAAACCGTTGAGATAAATGCACTTTTTACGTGCATAAAACGCACTAAAATTGACAACACAAGAAGTTTTAACGTGTTAAGCCGTCACATTGCGGTGCAGTGTTCTCGGAACCAGTTTACTGTTTGCGATGAATGACATTTTTTATAGTCCCAGCTGCCGCCTCAAGCTACTCTCATTTGGTGGTACCTCCAATACTCAGTATTGGATAACTAAACGTAAACCATCTGCTCAAATACCGAGTAAGAATCACTACAACACATGATTTATTCACTTACTTTGTACAACAGGAGTTAAACATGGCTAAGGATCACGGTAATCAAATTAAGAACGATGACACGTATGAGGCACTTCGTGACGAGGGCTACAGTAAAGAAAAGTCTGCACGTATCGCTAATGCACAGGCAAATAGTCAGCAAACGCCGTCTAAAGATGGTGGTAAAGCCAATAAATACGAAGAACGCACCAAAGATGAGCTGTATCAAAAAGCCAAAGAAGTAGGTATCGAAGGTCGCTCTACGATGAGCAAAAACGAGTTAATCGATGCACTACGCAATCATTGATGCGCTTAGCACAACATTTCCAGCGAAGGCCGCACGCAGGAATTATAGCTTCCTGATAGCTTAGCGAAGAACAACCTCTGCTTGGTGCATTATTGTTTAAATTGCTGAGCTTAGGGAAATGCCCCATCGCTTCAACAAACTCATGAAATTCGTTCATGCAAAAATGAAATTAAGTCATTTTTATTCATAAATAAAACAGCGTATAACGTACTCATTGCTTTTACAGCATTGACGATACTCAGTTTAACTTTAGGAATAGAAGCGCATTCTCATGAACAAAAACGTGAACACTGATTTTTCATTTACCATTAACAGCGTTAAGTTTAATGAAGATTACCGCCCTTCAGATAACACGCGTATTACCACTAACTTTGCAAATCTAGCTCGCGGAGAGCGCCGTAAAGAGAACCTACGGGACGCCCTAAGCATGATTAATAATCGCTTCAATGCATTAGCTAGCTGGGATAATTTAAGTGGCGATCGGTATTCTGTTGAACTGGAAATTATATCTGTAGATATTGATGTAGAAGGTAATGGCAACACCTTTCCTACTATCGAAATATTGCAAACCAACATTATCGACACCGAGACCGGCAAGCGCACACAAGGTATTGTGGGTAACAATTTTTCATCTTATGTTCGTGACTATGACTTCAGCGTACGCCTGTCTAATCACAACCGCGGCCAGTCTTCGTTTAGTGTGCCTAACGATTTCGGCGACCTACACGGTAAGCTATTTAAATACTTCGTGAATTCTGACGCGTATAAAGCACACTTTTCTAAGCTGCCAGTTATTTGCTTAAGCGTTTCAGACAACAAAACCTACCGTAGAACCGAAAACCAGCACCCTGTATTGGGGTTTGAATATCAGCCTAATGAGTCGTCGCTAACCGAACAGTACTTTAAAAAAATGGGCTTAAACGTGCGTTACTTTATGCCGCCTAACAGTGCAGCTCCTTTTGCATTTTATTTCTTTGGTGACTTGTTAAACGATTACACCAACTTAGAGCTTATTAGCACTATCGCGACGATGGAAACGTTTCAGAAAATCTATCGCCCTGAGATTTACAACGCGAATGCGCAAGCAGGCCTTTACTATAAGCCTAACTTAAAAAACAGCGATCACTCGCTAACACGCATCGTCTACGACCGCGAAGAACGTTCTCAGTTAGCTGTAGAACAGGGTAAATTTGTTGAAGAGAACTTTTTAAAGCCCTATCAGCACAAGCTGGAGCAATTTACGGCAAGTTACGCCAGATAAATTCTCTGACAATGGCAATTCGCAACTTACGAATTGCAATGTTCAACGCGTTCAGTTTGAACCATCAAATTTTGATGGGGCGGCACGGTTCGCCCCAGATGCACTAATACAAATTGTCGACTAAAAGAAAATAAATCACATGAAAAAGCTACTACCAACATCTATATCAGGCAGCCTTCCAAAGCCTTCATGGCTCGCACAGCCCGAGACCCTATGGTCGCCGTGGAAATTAGAAGGTGAAGCACTTGAAGAAGGCAAAAAAGACGCCTTACGCGTTACGCTACAAGAGCAAACTACGTCGGGCATTGATATTGTTTGTGACGGTGAGCAAACCCGTCAACACTTTGTGACCACCTTTATAGAGCATCTTGACGGTGTTGATTTTGAGAGCCGAAAAACGGTAAGAATTAGAAACCGCTATGATGCTAGCGTACCGGTTGTAACACAAGCGGTCACACGGCCAAAATCGGTGTTTGTAGAACATGCTAAGTTTCTTAGAAGCCAAACCGACCAGCCAATTAAGTGGGCGCTACCTGGCCCTATGACTATGGTTGATACCTTGTATGACGACCACTACAAAAGCCGCGAAAAGCTCGCGTGGGAATTTGCCAAAATTCTAAACCAAGAGGCGAAAGAGCTAGAGGCTGTGGGTGTAAATATAATCCAGTTCGACGAACCTTCGTTTAACGTGTTTTTCGACGAAGTAAATGAATGGGGTATAGCCGCCCTTGATCGCGCCATTGAAGGGCTAAAATGTGAAACCGCAGTTCATATTTGCTATGGATATGGCATTAAGGCCAATACAGATTGGAAAAAGACGCTGGGCGCTGAGTGGCGTCAATACGAAGAAAGCTTCCCAAAACTTGCAAAGTCGAATATCGATATGGTGTCGTTAGAATGCCATAACTCCCACGTGCCTATTGAGCTTATTTCATTGCTCAAGGGCAAAAAGGTGATGGTTGGCGCTATTGATGTAGCCACCAACACAATAGAAACGCCAGAAGAAGTCGCCGCTACATTACGTGAAGCCCTTAAATACGTGGATGCCGATAAGCTTTACCCTTGTACTAACTGCGGTATGGCGCCACTGCCCCGTTCTGTCGCAAGAGGTAAGCTTGAAGCGCTTAGCGCTGGTGCTGAAATAGTAAGGCAAGAATTAGCGCAAAAGCTAAGTGCCTAATCTAATAGACGATAAATAGACGATAAATATGCCTAACACGCGTCTTGCTTAAGCTGCTTGCTGAGGCTCATTTATTATTTACGCAACTTGCCCACTTTACGTGGGCATTTATTTAGTTGTGACGCACAGCAGAATAAAGGTTTAAAAAATACACTAATTCTATTTTTCTTTATAAAATTTAGAGCGAAAATACAGCACCTCCCAACCGCAAAAACAAAATATTTTTAACAAACCGGTTAACAATTTAAAGCAAAGAGGTGAATGAACAAATAATTAAGTTAAACTGCGAAACAAATTACATGGTGCTTTATTATTAAGCTACTTGTACTAATGCTTTCTAAAAACATTGCAAAAACCCATTGACGATACTTTCTCAAAATGAATCAACCCTGCATAAAATAAGCGCAATAGAGATACAAATTGACCGCCTGGTCAACATTAAAACAATGCTCGTATAGTTTTAAAACAACGCCAAGAAATATAACTAAAAACTACTATTTATAAATACTTTAACAGTACGTTAAAAGGTAAGGCTTACTTCTTTTATTCATCGCAAAAAATTGATTTGGGCTAATTCAGCTCACTAAAATGCGCGCCCACCTAAACATAAGTAAAAAATTTACGTAATGCATTTTGGACAGCCCTTGCCTAAAAAAAAAAGGGGGGCATTTACCAAACAACAAGCATGTAAATAAAATTCACTAGGAACAAACCATGAAAAAAGTAGCAACTGCTGTTCAGTTAGCGCTGGCAGGAAGCGTGGCATTAACGTCTGCTAACGTTATCGCTCAAGACGCTGCGACAGAAAGCGCCGATGTTGAAAAAATTCAAGTTACCGGTTCACGTATTTCTCGTCAGGGCGCAATTGCACCTTCACCAGTAACCGCAATTTCTGGCGAGTCACTGCTTAACTCAGGCGCGATGAACATTGGTGAGGTTCTAAACGAACTGCCGTCATTAGCAAATACGTTCTCGCTAGGTAACTCAGGGCAATTCATTGGTACTGCAGGTCTAAACATCCTGGATCTTCGCGGCATGGGTACAGACCGCACACTTGTATTGGTTGACGGTAAGCGTCATGTGTCTTCATCAGCAGGCACAGCTGCCGTTGATACGAATACCATTCCAACTACATGGATTGAGCGTGTAGAAATCGTAACTGGCGGCGCATCTGCTGTATACGGTGCCGACGCGGTGACCGGTGTGGTTAACTTCATTCTTAAAAAGAATATTGAAGGGTTCGACATTAGCGCAACGCAAGGTTTCGCGCAGGAAAACGGCTACAAAAACGATAAGTACCAAGCGTCTTACGGTTTTAACTTTGACAACGACCGCGGTAACATCGCCTTCGCAGCTGAATATAGCTCACAAGAATCGCTAGATGCCTTAGACAACCCGTGGACTGCTACGGCGTACCGCAACATGAGCTTCGAAAGCATCATGGGTTATGAGCGCGAGGAAGACCAGCTTAATTCAACGGCGTTCCCTGACAACTTCTACACGCCTAATGCAGGTTACTACGTACTAAATAACGCAGGTGTATTTGGCGGCGGAACAAAAACCTTTAACGCTGACGGTTCAATTAAAGACATCTATATTGGCGATCAGGTAGATGGCGTTTTCTGCGCTAACTGTGACCTTTTCAACCTTCGTCAGTTCACGCAGTTACAGCCTGAGTTTGATCGTACTAACCTAAACGTTAAAGGTAACTACGAGCTTAACGACGATACTACGGTTTACGCACAGGCAAAATACGCCCGCACGCGCGCTATCTCAATGGCACAGCCAGCGTTTTTCTTCTATAGCGATGAAACAACTATCACACGCAACAACGCATTTTTAGACGACAGCGTTGCTGAGTACATGGACGCAAACGGCCTTGAAAGCATCGAGCTAAACCGCATGATGACCGACCTAGGTCGCCGAACTGAAGCTGATGAACGCGAAACTTATCGCTACGTTTTAGGTGTAGAAGGTTACATCAATGATGAGTGGAACTACGAGGCGTTCGTAAACTACGGTAAAACTGAGCTAGAGCGTGAGAACCGCAACAACCTTATTCTTCAGAACTTCTATAATGCAATAGACGCTATTGAAGATGACAATGGCAACATTGTTTGTGCATCAGGCAGCGAAGATGGCTGTGTGCCGCTTAACATCATGGGTTACGGACAGCCTTCACAAGACGCTATTGACTATGTGAATACCACCTCTGTGGGTACAAGCAAAATCGAGCAATACAATGCGGGCGCAACGATTGCTAACTCTGGTATTTACGAGTTGCCAGCGGGCTACGTAGGTTTTGCCGCAGGTGTAGAATACCGCAAAGAAAAAAGCGAAATTGAAGAGCCAGACAACGCAGCAGGTACGTTTTTCAATGCACTAGGCGAAGACAAGGGTGAGTACGATGTCTCTGAAGTATTTACCGAAGTAACGGTTCCGCTTCTTGAAGGCTTACCGGGCGTGGATATGCTAACCTTCGACACCGCTGCCCGTATTGCTAATTACTCATCTATTGGCAACGCGAAAAGCTGGAAACTTGGTCTAGATTGGCAAGTTTTCGAAGACTTGCGTGTTAGAGCGACTAAGTCATCGGCCCTTCGTGCACCGAACATCAGCGAACTTTACGGTGAAGCAAGCCAAACGTTCTTTAGCGTTAACGACCCTTGTCGTACAGACGAGCTAGAAGACCTTGCTAATGCCGACCAGCGCATTGCAAACTGCGCAGCGTTAGGCGTTCCTGCAGATTTTAATTCTGACTATGACTCGGCAACGCTGGAAGGCGTAAACGGCGGTAACATCGACCTTCAGGCAGAACAGTCTATCTCTAAAACCCTAGGTTTGGTTTACACACCTGCTTGGTTTGAAGGCTTCACTGCAACAGTCGACTACTGGGAAATTGAACTTACCGACGCAATTACCAATATTGACGGTCAAACGATCCTTGATCGCTGCGTAGACTCTGAAACGGGCATCAATAACCCTTACTGCGGCCTAATCGACCGTGGTTCAGAAACCGGCGAAATTACGCAAATTCGCAGCTACGCATTGAACATTGCGGGTCAAGAAGCAAAAGGTGTAGATTTCGAGCTAGGCTACGACTTCGATGCACTTGAAGGTGCATTCCGTACAAGCCTAATTGCAACTTACCTTAAAGACCGTAAAGAATTCCCATTCCAGGACAACCCAGAGCTATTTTATCAAAACGCCGGCACTGCTGGTGAGTCTGACTGGCAAGGTGTCTTCACGGTTAACTACAGCCGTGGCGATTGGGAAGCAAGCTGGAAAACGCGCTACATTGAGCGCGCGAGCCTTTACGACAACCAAGAGCTAGCACGTAACCCTAACCCAAGTAACCGTATGGAGCTTGCATCATACGCAGTAACCGATGTAACTGCGGGTTACAACTTTAAAAATGGTGTAAGCCTAACCGTGGGTATTGATAACCTGTTTAACCGTGCGCTACCAACAGGTACAACGGGTACGGGTGAAATCGACGGCGCATACGACAACATTGGCCGCTTTGGCTATGTAACCGTAGCATACAAAATGTAATTTACGGTTTAGTACGTAACCTGAAAAAAACCGGCGTTTTTACGCCGGTTTTTTGTTTGAATAAAGCGAAAACTGGCCGAACAATTCGACCGGGTTAACTGTTTTTATCGAGCATATCTGATAAAGGCATAAGCTTTACTACTAGATTGAGTTCGTCCCCCACTTTCGCCGGGTTAACGAAAGTAAACTCATAAACTGAATATTGTCTTTGCTCAATGGCAGATGCACTTTGATTTATCTGGGCTTCTACATAAAGACCAAGTTGAAACCCCAGCGCGATGGTGCCTCGAAACGGGTTACATGATATGCGCTGCCAACGCATAGGATCGTGAAATAAATTAAAATCGTCCGTGGCGTTTCGAGCGATGTCTATATGTAATTGAGTAAGCGTATGCAATTGCTTTCCTTAAAAGAGGAAACATCAACTGATTATTTAGTACTTACACACAAACCTCGTGTATTTAAAATCATTGAAATTAAATGGATATCGACGACTTCACGCCATAATCTACATTTTAGTATAGAGCATGCGAGCAATAGCAACTAGTTTTCAAATTTACGTTTATGCAGATTAATGCAAATTTGCTGAAAAGCGTTATTTTATTCCTATGTATACATCAATGTGATTACCGTTATCATAGTGTTCGAAATCTACCGCGGATGCCCTTTCATAGTTAAAATACACCCCATAGACACGGTCACCAACCAAGTGCTTATTGCTCTGCTTTTAGGCGGAATGTTTCGGAATGTGGCAGAATATCACATGACTATTGAACGGGTTCCCGATCGGTTCGATCCAACGCTACGAAGCCTAATGGCCCATTTCAAATTGTAGTGATGTGAAATAATGATACGAGTACATAGTCAACTAGTGTCAGTAGGCACTCGTTGTTAACGTTAATTTTCAATATTTTCTCTTATCAACGAGCATTTCACTTTCAGAACAAATATAATTCAGCTTTATCTCTTTCAAGCTGTAATACATTGTGAATCAACGTTTTTTACTTGCCATCGTTGCCGTGCTTTTGGCAATGGTAACCATTCAATCGGGTGCATCGTTTGCTAAACAACTTTTCCCTGTTGTAGGGCCAGAAGGTACCAGTGCTTTACGTGCTTTTTTCGCAGCATTGATTTTGACTGTTATTTTTAGGCCTTGGCGAGCACGCTTAAGCGCAAAAGGTTGGCGAAACGTCTTTTTTTACGGCGCTTGCTTAGGGGCAATGAATATCATCTTCTACCTTGCCATTGAGCGAATTCCGTTAGGTATAGGCGTGGCGCTTGAGTTCACAGGCCCCCTGGCTGTTGCGTTTTTCAGCGCCAGAAAGAAGCGAGACTTCGCTTGGGCGCTGTTAGCCGTAGCTGGCGTTTGCTTATTACTTCCTGATATTGGCGGGGCTTCTGCTGAAAGCTTGGACCCACTCGGCGTGCTTTTGGCGCTTACGGCAGGCGCTTTTTGGGCAGGCTACATTGTATTTGGCAATAAAACAGGCAACGAAGGGTCAGGCGGAATTACGGTAACCTTAGGCATGTTGGTAGCCGCTATGTGTGTAGTACCTGTGGGTGTAATCACTCAAGGGAGTGCTTTGCTTGCCCCTGAAGCGGTGTTGATTGGCTGTGCCGTAGGCATATTTTCATCTGCTATACCCTACACATTAGAAATGAGCGCCATGCGCAATATGCCAAAGCAAACGTTCAGTATCATGATGAGCGTAGAGCCTGCTGTTGCAGCTATAGCAGCGTTTATCATTATTGATGAAAGCCTTACGCTTTCTCAATGGTTTGCAGTGGCTTTGGTGGTCATAGCTACCGCTGGAAGTTCTATAACGCAAAGACAAAAGCAGGTCGAAACCCTCGCTTAGCGCAAAAAGCCTGCTGTGCTTTTGCCCTGCCCTATGAACTCAATTCCTATCGTTTTCGTTAAACATCTATATCGGTAGCAATATTAAACGCACAGGGAATAGTTATGCCCAATTGCCTTGGCGGTTTACACTAGATAGCGCGCGTAAATAGTGTTGGTGCTATGCAGAAAACGCGTAAGTTAACTTACAGTCGATATACTTAAGCAGTTTATTGACTACTTTTGGTACTGTTATCTCACCGTCAGCGCGCTTCGCTTTTACATGAATATCGCAGGCGTCATAATGAATTTGTTGGCGAATAAGGTAGTCATTTAACTCATCAAACAAGGTTTCTTTCAAAGGCACCATACCAACAAAAATGTCAGAACCTTCGTGTTTGACAAAGTATGCTCCTTCAATTTCTCTTTTTAGCGTATACGCCTGCATGGCATCTAATTTTGTTAAGCGAAAATGCACGCTAATTTGGGATTCTGTCACTATTACTCTCAGTATTTATCTCTTTATTTCCACTTTCCAAGGCGGGTTCATGCTATTTTCGCCCGCCCAATACAGCATTCAACTCTGCTTGATCCACATCAACGCAACATTGCCTTATGTCCGCCACAATAAACCATCAGTACTACCATGCGAAACCTTGTATGCTTACGTTAGTGAATAATACAGATGCAAACGACGACATTGTGCCCGAAGCACACGGGCTATACCGATTGTATTTAAAGCCTAACACGCAAATGGCGATTGAAACTAAACCCGTTTTCGGTGCCAATATTACGCTTCACAGCAATGTTCTGAAGCACGATAACTTTGTGGCCACACCAGACAATATATTGGGCTGGCTAGATCATGGCGGCTTGTCATACTTTGACGTAAAAGTTGAGACATCTAATTCCGAAAGCGGCGAAGCACCCGTGCTGCTACCATCTCAGTTTTTAAAAGCAGAAGGCGGTATACTGCGGGTTACATCACCAACTCGTATTTATTTAATAAGCAAAACGCCTATCGATATCAACAAGCGCGGCCTTTGTCTATTCACGCCAGTAGAATAATCATCAAGAAAAGCACTCTGCCCTCGCCCGAGTTGGGGGGTCAGAGTACTTTTTCAGCGCATCGGCTTATTGCGCTAGATAAGCCTGAATATCGTTTATCAACCGTTGCCACCATGCCGCTGAATGTATTGCTATCGGAAATAATTAAGCACCCGTCTTTTGCCCGCGTTAACCCTGTATAGACTAACCCCCGGTGAAACAGGCTAGCGGCTTTTTCGCTTTCGGGTTTGGGCAAAATAAGCACAACGTGATTAAACTCAGAGCCCTGAGACTTGTGAATAGTCATGGCATACACGGTTTCAAATTGCGGTACTCTTGATAGCGATATGCTGCGTAGCGCTTGCTTCTGTTGCCCTAAATTTTGCGCGCTACTGTTATTTGAGCTATCGCTCAAGCTCTTGCCTGTTTGTTGACCTTCGACATACGTATCCTGGTAGAACCACGCATACAATTTGCCCGTGCTGTCCGGCCAAATGACGCCTACCTCGCCGTTGGACAAACGCTGTGGATGATGATTTTTTACAATCATAATAGGCTGACCTTGATAGAAGTGCCCCTCACGCCGCCTGATCTTGTGTTTAATGGCATCGAACACCAAGTTATTCAAACCTTCCACCCCCATGGCGCCTTTGCGTATAGGGGTTAACCACCTAACGTAGTTAAGGCGGTTGAGCGCCTCTTCTGCACTTTGAGCTTCAAATATAGGTAAGAAGCTCTCTTTCGCTAGCTGCTGTAGCTCACGACCACCAAGTTGACTTTCTGGCCATAAGTGAACACCAGGCTGTAAACGTGAGCGGCTATTAGTATTGATGCTTTTTTCACCAGCGTTTTTCGACTGTGAAGCATTATCGCCTTGCTTACTGCCACTATTCTTTTGTGCAATAGCAGCAAGCGCACCGTTCGCATCGCCGCGCTGAATTGCCGTTGCCACCCGAGCCACCTGCCCTTTGAAGCGTTGCGGCGCTTGCAACGTTGCCACGTAGCTTTTTGCCTGTTCATTTACAGGTAACAAAGGCAGATGCGGGCAAAGCGTGGCAATATGCTGTCGCATTGAAGAAGGTACACCGCCAAGTGTACGCTCATTACTACTGTTTTCACCACCGGCTAATGGGTTTTCGTGAGAAAAATCAAGCGCAGTTTCATCGCTAACTAACTGTTCAAGCACATTGCCTAGCTCAACCGCTGGAAGCTGATCAGCATCACCAATGAAATATAACCGCGCGTGGTCAGGTAACGCCCGAACTATGCGCGTCATTAGGGCTAAATCAACCATACTGGCTTCATCAACAATAAGTACGTCGGCTGATAGTTTGTTGTGTTGATTGTACTTTGTCGCAACGCCATGTTCTCTGAGTCCTAACAGCCTATGCAGGGTAACGGCCTCTGTAGGCACACTATCAAGCGCGGTGTCGCTTACCTTACCGCGAAGCCCTTCTACGCTATTCATGATAGACTCAGTCATACGCTGCTGCGCTTTGCCCGTAGGGGCTGCCAGTACAATTTTTAGCTCTTCATCGCAGGCCTGTAGCGCAAGTAATAAACGCAGCACGGTGTAGGTTTTACCTGTACCCGGCCCGCCGTTTATTACGCAAAATCGCTGTATCAAACTTTTGGCTACCGCTATTTGCTGCCAGTCTTGTTGATCTGTAGTGGTGGTAGGAAATATAGCAGGCCACAGGGCTTTTACGTTGTCGGCTACATCATCATGTAAAGGGTGAAGTACTGCGCGTTCTACTACGCTTCTCGCCACTTCTTGTTCAAATTCATAGTACCGGCGGCTATAAAGTCTGCCATTGTCGTATACGAAAAGCTTGGCTAATTGCTCGTTGCCAAGGGCGCTTTTCACTATTTTAAGCAAAGGCGTTAACTCTGGTACCTCAAAGCCTGTTTTAGGCGCTTTTTCCTCTTTATTTTGCTGTACCTTAGGCTCCATGACTTGAGTGAGAGCCATATGTTGCTCACTGGCACTGCTTTTTTCTGAAGGCGCTGACGCATTATTTTCTAAGGCAACCGCGTCTTTAAAAAGCGTGGTTCCCGCCACGTCTTTCAAATAGATACAGCTATGTCCATTTCGCTGCATATACGACAGGTATCCCAATATTCCCGCCCATATAAACGCGTCCTCTTGAGACAGTTGCTCTATAAAGCCAAATTCTTTTGCCACGAATTTGTCGATGGCTTCAATGCCAAATAAGTTATCGAAAAACGACGACACTGAATGTTGGTTGTTATTCATTGCTTCTCCTATTCGTCGTCGAAACTAAATTGCTGCTGACCCGAAGGCTTTTGGCTTTCACTTGAAGAATTAGCATTCGTACCTTTTTGAAGTGGGTCAGCCGAATCTCGTTCACTTAACGGTGCTTCGTTTTCATCCCCATTATCTAGCGGGTCTGGAGGGGTGTGAGTAGTGCCTTTACTTGCGAAAATAGCGTCCAATTGATGAAGTAAACTGGATGGAATATGGGTATAAAACACCCCTTCACCTTGCTCGTTCTCTGGGTGCATACCACGTAAATAAAGGTAATAAACGCCGCCAAAATGGATATCGGGGTCATAATCAGGCAGCGTATTGCTTAAATAGCGGTGTAACGCTAAACAGTAAATTAAATACTGAAGATCATAAAGGTGGTGCTGATTATTGTGAAACAGACCTGAAGGCATGTAGCTTTCAAGGGTATCACCCAACCAAGTTGACTTGTAATCGGCTACAAAGAACTGACCGTCATGTTCAAAAATTAAATCGATAAATCCATGCATCATACCTTTAAGTTTAGCCGTAATGAGCTGGGGAGCCGGTTCAGCCTCATCGCCCAAGGTTTCCGCCACGGTTTGCCGATGGGTATTAAGCACATCTCGAAGCTGTCTCCACTGGGTATCGTTCATTGGAAAATAAAACTCAGCCTCGCGCAGAGTTTGCTCTAACGTCAAGTCACTCATACACAATTGCATATTGGGGTACAAAGGCGTTTGTAAAACTTCTTCAAGCCACTCGTAAAGAAAAGGCGTACGCTTTTCCTCTAACCCAAAGCGATTCACTAACTCTTTGCCACTTTCTTCCCACACCGGCGCACTAAAATCACTGTGTTCTAAGATATCGTGAAGTAAGTTACCTGCACTTGCGCCCTTTTCTAGCGTAAAGCGCAAGTCATTTTTCGTTACTGCGCTCGTTTGTGTCAACGGGGTGTGAGAGTCTACATCTATAGCACCAAGTATCTCTCCGTCAGTGGAAAGCGTATCGAGCGCGTACACTTCTTCATCGCGTACGGTTTGAAGTACAGGTACGCTTGGAAGGCTTTGACCCGCGCCCTCAACAGTATCTGTACTTTTCACCGAGCCTACGGTAGTTAAACGGCTCATGGCTGAAAATGAATAGAGCCGCCATTCTTCGCTTGCAGTACCCGTAAATTGTAGTGCTGTGAGTTGAGGTATCGCGTCACCTTGTTCAAAACCTGAATAGATTTCTTCAAATTCATCGCCGTCAATATAGCTAGCATGAGACTCATCCTCCTCGGCGACACGGCGTAATACACTCGGCCAGTCTCTGTTCGTACTCTCATCGCCACTCACGCCCAAGGCGCGGGCCAGCGCGCTTTTTTCGTTATTAGCCAGTGGAATAACCCCCATGTAACAACGGTGTGCCGCACGCGTCACCGCAACATAAGCAAGGCGCATGTCTTCTGCTTCGCTTTCGCGTTGAACACGAGCTATAGCTTGAGCGGTCTGTCCTAACTGCATTTGCAAATCTTGCTTGTCTTCATCGTAAAAGGTAAATATTTGTGACGTAGATTTACCATTTTTCGACGCATCCTTATAGCCGGTTGCGTAAGGAACAAACACGATGGGGTATTCAAGGCCCTTTGAACCGTGCTGGGTGATTAAACGAATTAGCTGGCTGTCACTTTCAAGGCGTAACGTAAGTTCTTCATCACTTTCTGGCTTGTGAATTTGTTTATTTAACCAGTCGAGTAGCTGTTCAGGTCGCTGGTGCGTGGTACTGGCTTTTTCCAGCACTTCGGCAAGATGCTGATAGTTTGTAAGCGCGCGCTCCACGTTATCAGCATGGGGGACGTAGCTGTCTTGCATTAGGTGCAGAAGTACGCTCATACAGCCTTTTTGAAGCCACATGTCGCGTAAAGACAATACTTTGTCCATCGCTTTATCCCACATAGTATCATCTTCGTGGTAAAGCAGTTCAATGAGGGTCTGCGGGCTATAGCCCCAAAGCGGAGATGCTAAGCTAGAGGAAACGTTGCTTGTATCGTTCGCATGCCATATACCGTTAAGAAGCCTGAGGACATCTTTCGCTTCGGCACTGGCAAACAAGTTGCTGCGATCACTTAAATAAACGCAGGCTAACCCTTTTTGCTGTAGAACGTTTTTGATAGCGCCGGCTTCGGTCCTGTCTTTTACCAAGATAGCGATATCTTGCGGCTTTACCGGTTTTGTTTCGCCGTTGTCCAATTGAAATTGAGCCTCGTTTAGCAGGCGATAAATCTCTTGCGCAATCCACTGCGCCATTTTACGACGCATAATGTTGGTATTTTCTTTCTCTTCCAAGCACAGGCTCACGTAATTCATCGCGCTACGCTGCGCTGCAGGGTCTCTCAATGGGGTTTTAGCCGCTGCCGCTTTGGGCGTAAATTCAACGGGGTTGTATTTGATATCAAAGCCAAACACATCAGTTGGGGTATTTGATGCCACAGGTGCACCATAAAATAACCGGTTATAGGCTTTTACCATCCCCTCTACCGAGCGCCAGTTGGTGTTCATTACCCAGCGATAGTCTGCTTGTCTGCCCGCTTTCAAGTAGGTGAAGATATCCCCTCCGCGAAAGCGATATATCGCCTGTTTAGGGTCGCCAATCATTAATAACGCACTGACTCTTGCCGACGCGCTCTCCTCGTTATCGTTTGAAAGATCTGTTTCTGTTTGTGAGGCCGAATTGCTCGATGCATTGGGATAAACCGCGTCCAAAATAGCGTATTGCTTGGCATCGGTATCTTGGAACTCATCAATAAGCGCCACAGGAAATTTTTTACGAAGTTCAGGGACAAGCGTATTGTTAGGCTTAACCACCTCATCGGCTAACATGCGAATAAGATCGTCAAAATCGATAACACCAAGTTGCTTTTTCTGTTTATCAACGCGCCCTTTAATGAACGCAATGGCTTCTACAACCAGCTTAAACACGGGTACTTTAGCCAGTGCCTTATCCTTTTCGCCGAATACTTTTTTCAATGCAGCAGCAAATTCTTTAATCGGCGTTAGTATTTCTTTTACCCCTGAAGAATTTCTCGCGTAGCGAGTGCCTTTAACAAATGCCTCTGCTTCAGGCGGGGGTAAGTAATATTGCCCGCTATCTGCGCATGAACGTAACCAGCTCTTTAATGCGGCCAATTCCTGCGGCCTTTCTTTCTTATGAGCAGGTGTTTTAATAAGCTGCTCAACTAACAACCCCTCATTATCTTCTACGCTTTGCGATAGCGTTTTTACGTAGGCTACAGAAGTATGCGGCGATTCATCTAGCTGCCTTTGATAGGCAAGCTCAATATCCTGCTCGCTAAGCATTAATGGGGTCAGAGTACTTTTAATGCTGGCATTAAACTCCAGTAACAGCCTTTCAGGTGTATGCCACCCTGACTCTGCCAACAGCCTAAAATCGTCTTCGTTCTTGCTCACCTTTCGAATGTAGTCTTCTGCCGCCTGAAGGTACAAATCGCTAGTGTCATTACCTAAGTTTAACGACATGGCAAAACCACTGTTAAACGCCAATTGGGTAATGACGTGCTGGCAGAAGCCGTGAATAGTGAAAACCGACGCTTCATCAAGTTCTAACTGTGCAGCTTTTAGCAAAGCCAGGCTTTCGTCGGTATTACAGCGAGTAAACAAATGCTGATAAACAGGGTCGCAGTTGCTGTCAATTTGATTGTCATTCTCTTTGGCTTGCTGCCAAATCAGAAACGCCTCTCTTAAGGTTTTGGCAATACGCCCTTTTATTTCTTCGGTGGCAGCTTTGGTGAACGTCATTACCAATATTTCTTTTACCGTCAGCTTTTTTTCTAACAGTAAGCGCAAATATAACCGGGTAATGTTAAAGGTTTTACCCGTCCCTGCGCTGGCTTCTATTAGATGCCGCCCTTTTAATGGCATTGCTACCACATCAAGCAGTTGCGCGTCATTGTTGGCCTTTTTATTGGTTTCAAGCTGGGTTTGGGTTGCCATATCGCTTGCAGAGGATGGGGTAATATTGCTCATAACTTCTCCTCTTGAGACGCGTTGTTTACCATGGCGAGTAGTAAAAAGGCACTTAAATGCGGCACATCACTCCAATTGATACCTTGAGGAAATAGCCAGTTAAGATAAGGGTTATTAGCCATGTCAGCGCTATACTGCCCACTACTTTGCTGCCAATCGGTTAGCGCCCGTTGTAATTCTATCGTGTCGAAAAGCCCAGCCGCTTGAGTCATGATTTGCTGTGCTTTTTCGCTTGCTTCATCGACAGTGTTGTTATCTGCAATGGGGCAGACTTCATCAATAGCCTGCTTTACTTGATAAATAACCGCTTTGTCGGTTTCACAGGAATTGTCAGCACTCAATAGCGCCCTAAGTAGGTGTCCAAACATTTCAGGTTTTATACTGTCGACAACTGGTTTACATTCTGAATTTCTCTTACCAGGTATAATGCTACCAAACAAACTTAAATGCACGGGGGTTGGCGCGGTGTAAATAGCCATGTAAAGCTGCTCTATAAACAGGAGTAACTGAACGGCGGTCTCGCGCTCAACTGCAGGAAATTTCTGTTTTTTCAGAATAGTTTCGCCTTTTTCCCACGAGCAGGCGTAAATTTCTAATGGGTAATGGGTGTAACTAGTTGTTTCATCGCTACTTGAAAATATCAATTGTGAGATGAAAAAGCCTAGCGCCCGATGAGCGTCAACTTTCCCGGCGCAAAGCTCGACTAATGCGTCGCTGCCTTCTAGTGCCGAAGTCGTGAAGGTAATATACTTACCTTGAAACTGTGCTTTTTTGTGCTCGGCATCGTGAGGGCCCATAGCTTGACTTAGCGCTAGCGCCCCCTCTTTCCACATTTCAACTTCATCCATTGCCACTGGGTTATTGGGAATATCCCCTCTAAGCGAAGCAAATGTAATTACTTGCTCGCTGTATGTAAGTTCACTGGCATCAAGTTCTGACGAATTATTGCGCTCAGGCGAGGAAAATATAGCGTCGAGCACCTGATAACGCAGCAATGCATTGGTTTCGAAAGGTTCGCTGTTCTCAAGCAGGGTAAATGATTGCGATAAATTCACGCCAAGCCTTTGTATGGAAAAATGCTCAAGCGGATCTTTAAATGCTCTGGCGATTTGCATATTCGACAAACGTAGCGCTTGTGTTGCAAGTGCATGGGGCGACTGGCTAATATCAGCTGTCGCCGTATCAAGGGAGGTATCAACAACATCAGCGTTTTCATTCGTATCAGCCGCGTTAGCACCTAATTTGTTGTGCTGAAGCGCATCGGCTAGGCGAAGCCACCCCGTTTCATAACTGGGCAACGCCCCAGCAAAAACCGCTTCACTGAAGGGATGTAACGGCGCATGAACCGCGTATTTCTCTAGTGACAATGCATAGTTATTTTCAAGCATATCCATGAACTCAGCCAAAACGAGACTGGGCTGTCGTTCGCTGTTATTCGTTACATCGTTACCTTGATAGCTTAAATACAGGCTCTCCCGGGTTGAGATAATAGCTTCTAGGAATAAGTACCTGTCTTCCAATCGTCTAGAGCGATCGCCAACCCTGCGACCAGCACTTGCCATTAAATCGAGCCCTAACGGGCTTGATTTGCGAGGAAACTCACTGTCATTCAGGCCTAAAATACACACTTTTTTAAACGGTATACTTCGCATTGGAAGCATAGAGCATACGGTAACCTGACCGGTCATAAAGTGGTTTCCGGCATCTGGAGATGAAAATCGATTGAGCAAAAGATCTCGAACCTGTCGCAAGGTTAATTCGTGCTCATAGTTAGCTTCTTCACACCGGGCGGCAAGGTCTGCGGCGACTTTGGCGATGAGATCCCAGCTTTGCTGCTGATCTTTTGTAGGCATAAAGCAGGCGTCACGAAGCGCAATCAATGCTTTAGACCACTGTTCTGGCGTTCGGGGTTGGGTTAACTCTTGAGCAAATTCCCCCAGTAACGCCACCACTTCTATGAGCTTACCTAACGTTAACGCGCTTTGCCCTTCCACATCGGGAATGGTAAGTAGATCACTCACTATCATTTCGCTATCTGGCGCAAGCATGCCCATAAGTAAACGGCGAATGCCCCACCACCAGCTATAGGTGTCGTCTAAATTTACGCCTTCTGACACCGCAGTTTTATGAGCGCTATTAAGGCCCCAATGAATGTGTGCCTGCTTTAACCAAACGACCATTTGCTCTATATCATCTTGAGACACGGAAAAGCGCTTTTGAACCGAGTCGAGCTGTAAGTAATCCAAAATATCCGATACACCAAAGCGGCTATCCGGTAACTGTAGCAAGGCCATGAATGCTGCAATAAGGGGCTCTGCATCCATGGGGCTTCTGTCAGCAATAGTACAAGGAAGACGTACCTGGCCAGTACCACCTAAAGATTTGGTACCCACACGGTGAAATACTGCATCAACAAACGGCGCGTAATTCTCAATCGCCGGGCACATCACCAATATGTCAGAGGGTGTGCGGGTTTTGTCTTGAGACAACCAGTGCAGCAAGTGGTCATGTAACACTTGAACTTCGCGCAGTGCAGAATGGGTGCACATTACGGTGACACTGTCGTCTTTGTTCTTTAATTGGTGAGTCAGTGGCTGGGGGTGAGCAGCCTGAAGGATATCATTGTGAATGTAGTCGAGCAGGCCTCTGGAATGACACTGTCCGTGTTCATCCTCTCCCTCACCTGCACTTTCGAAATCTGGCGAGTCGAATGCACTTATTTCAAACGTATCCAGCTCGGTGAGTAAGTTAAACAGTTCTCGGCCCTGCTTTCCTAAGTTGCCAAGCAGTGGGTTAGATTGGTCTTCTTCCATCCACTTTTTAAGCCCTTCTAAACGAAGCAGCTTGGCTTGCTCATTACTACTTTTTGCTTCACCCCAATAGTTAACACTGGGGTTGAGGTGAAAGATATGTATATCGATGTGCTGGGCAAGGGCATCGAAAAACGCAATGAGTTGGGGCGCCATGGTGTTTATAGCAAAAACAATAACGCGCTTGGGCAAATTAGCAGGTACGTTACCCGCTTCTAGCGCTTCCAGCGTCATTTGATGTAAGCGTGCGGGATGCAAAGGCTGGTCTTTCGCTAAAATTCGCCAAATTTCACTTTGCCACACTTCCATATCGTCGAATACGGCTCGCTCGTTCTTTTCCCATTTAAACAACCAATCTGGGCGGTACAGCAAGTATTGTTCATATACGTCGGCCAGTGCCGTAGCAAGCTGAAGGCGCTGAAGCCCCTGCTCTTGTTCACTACCTGCACTTTGCCAGTATTTGTTAACCTGCTCGAATGCATCGCTATCCATTAGCGCATTATCTTGAAGAACATTATCTATACGCCACGTGAGTACTTCGCGGCGGTAAGGCGATTGTTTCGGTACCTTGTCAGCCCCCAATACAGTACGTGCTGTATTCCACATAAAACGCACGGGCAGTGGGAAGTCGATGTTCATGGCTACGCCTTGTTTGTTAGCCATCTGCATGCTTACCCAATGTTGCATACCTGGGCTTTCAACCAAGATCGTTTCTGGGGTAAATACGTCTAAAGGCTGTTGACGTAAAAGCGTAGTAAGAAGAAAACTTAAGTGTTCTAATTTGTTAGAGGGATATAGCGCAAGCAATCGAAAAATCCTTTGTAGAACGAGCCCTTAGATAATGTATAGATAGCGAACATTCATCTTAGATATTCAAATTAGTGTAGCGCAATCAGCGAAGTAGTTAAGTGATTTCTTTCCAATTTAGCTAAGTAAATTGCTTATGCCGTCTGGACCGGGTAAATCGTGTACTCTTAAACCAAATACAATGCTTTTTGAAAGCGTAAAAATGAAAAATACTGCAGAACGAAACGAGTGGGGTTTTACGAAGGAAAGCAACGATAGAAAATCGAGACCGTTGTTAAAAAAACCCATACAGACCTCAGGACACGAAAAATCTGTATGGGTAAGGTTTACGGTCTACTCAGTAACAACGTGAATAAGCGTTGCCTGGCACTCATTCACGTTAGCGCTACTGCGCAGCACTGTTAACAATGATTGTTTTGCAGATAGAGTGCCAGTTTTTTACCTTATATAATTCAATAACTTAGAAGAATCAAAAAAACATGACCAATAGGTCACAGTTGCACCGTGGTGCAGGTGCACCAAGAGCAAGCAGTCCGTAAAGAAAATGCTAAGCCATTACCGACTAAAATTTATCAGTTTCTCAGTAAGCGTCATTCAAGTACAATTTGGCCTTTACAAGAATCACTGCAATTTCGCGTGCCACTTCACGGTCAGGAGCAATAATGTTAACCGCCCAACAACTCGCCACTATGCTTTCTCTTCAAGACAAAATGAACGCCAAAGTAAACCCCGATTGGCTGAATGCGGGCTATGGATACTTGCGTGCCGCCATGGTTGAGTCGGTTGAAGCTATTGAGCACCACGGTTGGAAATGGTGGAAGGCGCAGCAAAAAGACTTACCGCAACTGCAAATGGAATTAGTTGATATATGGCACTTTGCCCTAAGCGCTTGCATCATTGAATATAACGGTGACATTGAAGCGTCAGCTAAAAGCATTGCTGCTGAGCTAGCAAGTGGCGATACATTAGTAACGTTTGACGGAAAAGATTACGACGCAGCAAACCAGTCACTGCTGGGCAACCTAGAGTTGATGACTGGCTTATGTGCAGCAAAACGCTTTAGCGTGCCGTTGTTTATGTTTATTGTGAACCAATGTGAAATGAGCGCAGACGAGCTCTACCGACAATATGTGGGTAAAAACGTACTGAACTTCTTTCGCCAAGACAACGGCTATAAAGAAGGTACCTACGTTAAAGTATGGGAAGGCCGCGAAGATAACGAGCACTTAGTTGAAGTAATGGATGCCCTTGATTTAACTAAGCCTGAATTTAGCGACTTAGTTTATGAAGGTCTGCGCAATCGCTACCCTTCATAAGGTAGGCTTTTCACGAAATCACGCGGTGTTAGAAAGCGCCCCTGCCTACTATCACCCGCCTACAAGCGGCGAAAGCACCGAACGCCACCAGCTTAAAGGGGTATGATTTCAAAACACAGTCCCTTATATGTAAAAAAGCTCTGCAAGTTGCAGAGCTTTTTACTATGAACTTAGCTAAATAGCGCGGGTCTCTACGCGTTTACCCACACAAGTTTTTCGGAGTAATCGCCTTGAATAATACCTTCGAAACGCTCTTCTAAAACGTGTCGTTTCACTTTCAACGTGGGTGTAAGTAAGTCGTTTTCAATACTCCACTCTTTTTTCATGACCACAACACGATCCATCACTTGATGGCTTTCCAACTTAGCATTTATGGCATCAAAGGTTTTCTTAAGGCTCGATTCAATGCTTGCCTTATCTTTCTTGTGCGCCTCTTCGCTAAGCACTAGCAGAGCCACAGGTTGAGGAAGGTTTGTACCTGTTACACATACCTGCTCTACGATAGGGTTTTCCATAAACTTCGCTTCAATTGGCGCTGGCGTCACGTACTTGCCTTTAGCCGTTTTGAAGATGTCTTTTAAGCGGCCTGTGATTTTTACGTAACCATCAGCGTCAATCACCCCTTTATCGCCAGTACGCAAATATCCATCTTCGGTAAACACTTCAGCGGTTTTTTCCGGCTCTAAGTAATATTCCAGCATATTACATGGCGACTTAACCTGTATCTCACCCTCTTCAGACGTTCGGATATCTACGCCATCATAAGGCTTTCCAATGCAACCTATTTTATCGTGGCGGAACGGAACGCTACCTGTGCCATAAGCACTGTTTTCGGTCATGCCCCACCCTTCAGAAATATTAATACCTATTTTAGCAAACCACTCGATTACGGCAGGCGCTAACGGTGCAGAACCACTGGCCCACAAACGCGCGTTGTTTATGCCTAAACCATTGCGAATTTTTTTCGCTACAATTTTGTTGAGAATTGGAATTTTCAACAAGGTATCGAGTTTCTTTTGCGGCATTTTCGCTAGCACGCCCATTTGGAACTTCGTCCATAAACGGGGAACAGAAATAAATAGTGTTGGCTGACAATGCCCCACATCTCGCTGAAATGTAGCCAGGTCTTCGACAAAGTGAATCTTTCCACCGCTGTAATAGCTGGAAAGCTCTACAAGCACTCGTTCCGTGATATGCGCCAGAGGCAAGTAACTCATTGTACGGTCGTTTTCATTAATGCCGAGCTGGTCCAACGAACGGCGAGCAGCCCAACAAGCAGTATTGTAGCTGTGTACTACGCCTTTTGGCTGACCTGTACTACCTGATGTATAGATAATGGTCATGATGTCGTCCATATCTGGTACAGGCGAATCTTTAATAGGCGCAATATCCATAAACTCAGCCCATTGTTGCTTGGTAGCAATGTTGGGGTAAGGAAACGCCACCGTTAGGTATTCAGTTGGAATAGACGCTACCTGCTCTGCGGTATTATCTAGCTTGCCCACAAAAAGTAACTGTACATCAGCGTGCTTTAATACGTATTGAACAGTGTCTGGCCCCGCCGTAGAGAAAATAGGCACCGAGACATGACCTGCCATCATTATGCCTAGGTCGGTAATAAACCATTCGGCGCAGTTTTTTGAAAAAATTCCAATTCGGCTACCTTGTGGAAAATTGAATTCACGCAGGCGGGCCGCTACCTTTCTGGCTTGTTCGGCGACTTGCTTCCACGTGTAATCGTGATATTCACCTTTAATAGGCTGGGTAAGGAATACATCGTTCCCACGGTTCTGTTCCCAGTGGTACAACATACTTAATGGCGATGTTATTACTTCCGTGGTATTTGCGTTTGCTGTCATGTCTAGCGGCATAGGTCACTCATATGTTGTTATAATGTAGCTCATTTTTACAATGATTTCACAGACTTCTAATAAGCCTTATTTTTTATTGAAAAACAAGCTTTTTAAACAAGCGTTTACATTCTATGCGACGAATGACGGGGCTTGAGCCCCTTAATTTAGTTTTCTTATAGATTGGGCTTTTGCATTTTTATGGGCTTATTAGCTTAAAATCCCTGCCCATAAATGCCTTTATGACCAAGATTTAAACAGCAGCGGAGCCACCTCACTCGCCGTGCAGGGTTTGGCATAAAAATAACCTTGGTGGAAAAAACAGGCTTTATCGATTAACTCTTTTACCTGCTCTTGTGTCTCTACGCCTTCCGCTACGCAACTCATATTTAGATTACTAGCTAGCGTGATTGTTGTGGTTACTAAGGCTTCATTAGCATTTCCCGCCGCCATTTCGTTAACAAAACTTTTGTCTATTTTGAGTACGGATAGCGGATAGCGCTGCAAATAGCTTAACGATGAATAGCCCGTTCCAAAGTCATCTAACGCAAGGATAAACCCTTCCTTAACAAAGCGCTTTATCTGCCTTAACGCATTATCACTGTCGTCCATAAGTACTCCTTCCGTAATTTCAAATCGGAAGGCCGATTTAGGAAGCTTAAACTCTTCAAGCACGCTCAGCACACCACCAAGATCAAACTCGGTTTTAAAGTGTAATGCAGATAGGTTAATGGAGACGTATCCGTTAAACCCTTGCTCGTACCACTGTGATAAGTCTTCGGCTGCTCTGCGCATCGCTTGCCGCGTCACTTCTATAATGTACTTAAGCTCTTCGAGAACAGGAATAAACTGATCTGGGTAGAGCGGTTCATCGTTTAGCTTTCCACGTAATAGTAGCTCTACGCCTATTGTCGTGTTGGTACGGGCATCAATGATTGGCTGGTAGTGATTAAAGAAGCAATCATCTGAGTAGGCACGTTTTACCTTATTCTCTAGCAACAGACGCGTTTTCGCCCGTTCGTTCATATCACGGGTAAAGTAAGTAAAGCCGCTAAGGGCATCTTTTTTCGCGCTATACATGGCAACGTCGGCCTGCTTTATCAATTCAGCAGGTTCAGAGGCATCCTCTGGATAAAATGCCACGCCAATGCTACAAGAAACACGAAGTACTTCTTCTGCTAACGAGATGGGTGTTTCAACCGATTCAATTATTTGCCCTACAAAAGAGCTTAAATCGTCGTCATTTAGCACTTCTTCAATAACAATGACAAATTCATCTCCACCTAACCGCGCAACCGTACCCGACTCGGCCACCAAATTTCTCATTCGATTGGCAACGATGCGCAATAGCTTATCGCCGTAGTCATGACCTAGCGAGTCGTTAATGCCTTTAAACCTGTCTAGGTCTACAAACATCACGGCTACGCGATGCTTATTGTGACGAGCAAGCCCAATAGCATGCTCTAGCCTATCGAGTAACAAAGTACGGTTAACCAACCCGGTTAAGCTGTCGTAGGTGGCTATTTTCAGTAATTTACGTTCAGCATTTTTTTGTTCAGTGATATCTGAGATAACAATTAGGTAATGGTCGGCTGCATTGCTTTCGCCGCTTACTGCTGTGATATCAATTAGTACATCGTAACGTTTACCGTCAGCGCCATCGATAACCGCCTCGTCTTTCCAAAAGTCACCGCCTTGCATCTCAGGAAGTTTTCCAGACAGCTGGCGATTTAAGTTCGGATAGCGCATATACAACTTAGCGAGTTGCTTGGGTAAGGGCTCTTTATTGTTAAAACCAAATACTTGTTCGAAAGCAGGGTTAGCTGCGACTAAGCGCTTTTCTTTATCGAAAATTAATACCCAATCGCGGGTTTGTCTGAAGGCATCGCTAAATAGCGTAACCTGTTGTTTCGCCTTTTGTAATTTGAACAACTGACGCTGTCTGGAGAGTAAATAAGCGACGAATAAGCCAATAACAAGCGTTGCATAAATAGTGTAAGCCAACGGTGAGCGCAGCGGCGCATAGGGCATAGAAAGAGTTATCTCGGCCGGTAACACGTTAAAATCGAAGCTGCCCGGGGTGGGTACCACAGAGAAGACGTAATCGCCGGGCGATATGTTGGTAAACGTAATTTTCGCGTCTTCCGTAACCCCTTCGGTCGCCACTTTGTCGCCATTTAATAACTTGTAATAGTATTTAACTTTCCCGACGCCCGACATAGTCAACGAAGAAAAGTGGATAGTTAAACCATAATCTTCGTAGTTTAAGTCGAAGTGGTGCCCATTTAAGTTCCTTAAGGGTTGATTCAATACTCGATTGTCTACCGCCACTTCAGTAATCGCGGTTTGCTTACCAAGTAAACTCCCTTCAGGCTCTAAACTTTCTAATTGTGACGGAGAAAAAAACCACAGCCCCGCTTGTAGAGCCGTAGGCGAGTCGCCCGTCTTTCAACTTAATTGAAGCACCTTGATTAAACTCGGACACGCTAAGTTCGCGGCCATAAATAAAGTTTTTAATTTGGCCTGTTGATGGGTCGTATTTATGTAGCCCCTTATGCGAGCTGAACCAAATATTGCCAGACTCATCTTTTTGCAGCCCATAAACAATGTTTGAGAGTAATATGTTGCTGTCATTTAAGTTGTAAAGGGGTTCAAAGGTATCAGCGTCTACGCCAATTAACCCCACGCCGCTATAAGCAAGCCACAACACACCTAAATCGTCGATTACCCAAGAACCAATAGAGCGGTCCCTTCCTCGATGAACCTCAGAGAAACGGTATACGATTTCGTGCTGGCTCGTCTCTGGATTAATTAACCACAACCCACCCTCTGTTGCGAAAAACAACCTTTTTTGGTGATACTCAGACTCGCCTAAAAACCCGTAGGAGAAATTAATATCGAAAACACGAGGGTCGAGCTGTAACGGCGAAATTGATTTTTCGGCGATGTCATATTTCCAATAACCTTCATTGCCAATGAAATACAGTTGGCCGTTGCTAGAGAGCGTCGCGCCCGGACCATAAGCATCGAAAACGCTGCTATCACCACCGTTTGCTATCTCTGGCCGTTTTGCTTCACCGCTATTTGGGTTAAAAATACGTATACCATCATAGGTCTCAAGAAATATTGTTCCGTCCGGGCCAGGTATAATACCATCGACTGCGCCATCGCCTGCTATCGCATATTCACTGTTTGAATACAGGTATTTTTCAGCGCTTTTGGCCAAAAAGTCGTAATGATTTAGCCCGTTTTCTGTGCCTAGCCAAAGTTTATTTGGCTCTGTCTCTGCGAACGCCCATATAACATGGCTAGTAAGAACGTCGTTACCGACAGAGCGCTCGTTTTGTATCGCAAAGATATTTGCGCTTTTAGTGCCGAAATACAACGCGCCTGCGTAGACCGAACTTAGCCACAAGTTATCGGATTCGTCTTTGGCAATTGCCGCAATCTTTTTGTTTGATATTTCTGTTAAGCCGTTATTAGGCTCAAGAATATGTTCGTATTGCCAGCCATCATTTGCTGACCAGGTTAATTGATAAAGCCCCTTGTTAGTGCCCATCCAAAAAGCATCATCTTTATGCTGTACTAGCGTCCAAACGTTTCTATCTGCAACTACTTGCGTAAATACATGTTCTTTTTCGCCACGTACCTGCTGAAGGAAATCCTGTTTATTCGCTACGAAGACACCCAAAACAGTGGAAATCCATACTCTACCGCTATCGTCTTCCAACAAAAATTTGGCATTTAAGTTATCCAAGTTGGCGGGAATATCGGCAAGATAATCTAGCTCTTTAAGCGGCTGCGCAATGTCGTTAACATTTTTGGTGTAGACGCCGTCAGTGGTTGCTACCACTAAGATATCTTCAACCGTTATCGCTGCCCTAATGGCTTGCTTATTGTCGAGCAGCGTTTCGGGTAATTTAGCTAAGGTTTCAAGGGTGCCTGTCTGTGTATTGAACCGCTGTACTTCTTCGCTCAGCGCAATAATTAACTGCGTATCGCTCTGCCAATGGAAGGTTTCACCGTGCTGCACAAAACCTTCTAAATCGCGAAAGTCAGTAGGTTCAATTTGTACGACTTTTTGTGATTCTAAATCGAGGTAATACACACCACGGCCGTAAACACTAAACCAAAGCGCCTCTTCACCCTGTAGTGCTAAACGGTAGATTGAAGCGTCGAAAAGTAGGTTATCCGGCCCAGCAACACGCTTCGTTCTAATGCCATCCCAACGAACCAACCCACCGTCTGTCGCTATCCAAACAAATCCGTCGCTATTGATGACAATATCGTTGACGATATCCTGGGGAAGGCCGTTCTTAGTCGACAGTGATTGGAATACAGGGTTAGAGAGCCGAGGCGCCGCCACCGCTTGCGTCGCGGTGATTGCCATCAGCAAAAATAAGTAAGCAAAACGTCTCATTGGGAATGGGTCGCACGTTTGAAATTGTTATTATAAGTCTAAGTGTAACAGAATGTTTGAAACTTGGGCAGTTTCATAACTAAGGTTTAACACAGAAGTTATTAGCGACTATCGTATTGATAATAATAAGCTATTTTTGCAATTTACGTGTGAAGCTATGTACTAAAGATCTGCAGCTCCACGCCTTGCGCTATCTTTTAACTTCGATGTGGTTAATCTTGTTGAACGGGGATCCGGCCCACCGGGATAACCTGTCTTCTAATACTTGGCTGCGGCGCTAACCGATACAAGTCGCCGTTTTGCCCTACATAATGTTTTGAAACACCACTCGCTTTCGCAATGTCTGCGTGAGCCTTAAGGTGTGAATGCTCACCATGGACTGGAATAGCAATCTCAGGCTTGACCCAGTGATACATAAGTTTGAGCTCTTCTTCACAAGGGTGGCCGCTTGCGTGAATTGGCAATGTGCTATCCTCGCTATGGATAACTGCCACGCCTTTAGCCGCCAACGCTTTGCTTAGCCGCTCTACACTTTCTTCATTACCCGGTATGACTATTGAGGAAAATAAAACGGTATCTCCTTTTTCCAGCTGTAAATGCGGGTGACTGTCTTTTGCTAGTCGCGCCAGCGCGGTATTTTTCTCCCCTTGACTACCTGTAGCCACTGCAAGTACTTCGTGAGGAGGTAAGTAGCCTAAATGCTGAGGATCGGTAATTGGCAAGTCATCGGGCCAAATACCCTGTTGCTTCGCAATACCGTACATGTTCATAAGCGAACGGCCATACAGCGCCATGTACCGCTTAGTCTTTTTTGCCACTTTGGCTATTGAAATAAGCCTCGCAATATTACTGCCGAAACAACCTACCACTACCCTACCTTTTATAGGAGCAATTGTGCTCAGCAATCCGTCGTAGCAATTTCTTTCGGAAATAGAAAAGCCAGGTTTGGGGGCATTAGTAGAATCTCCCACCATGGCGAGAATATTTTCTCTACCTAATTGCTTATACAGATTTACATCAAACGGCAAGCCTGTGATGGGGTTAGCATCAATTTTCCAATCTGCGGTATGAAGGACAGTACCTACCGGCGTCGCAATTTTAAGGGCAAATGGTTCAGGCAACGAATGAGTAATGGCAAGCCAGTTAACGCTAAAAGGCCCAATTTGAAGGGTATCACCTGCATCTACTTCTATTATCGGCACCCGATTTGCCAATTTACTTCTTGCTAGCTTGCGCCTTAGCACCTCAGCGGTAAACGACGTTGTATAAATCGGCGCTCTAAACCTTTCCCATAGGTAAGGTATAGCGCCCACGTGATCTTCGTGAGCATGGGTGATAACAATCCCCGCTAACGCGTCTTTTTGATTTGCAATAAAGGAAGGGTCTGGCGCAACCACCCGATGTGTTGCACCTTTAGATTCAGTGGAACCAATATTGCTGCCCTTTTTATAGTCTGGAACGAGAGGCTCGTCAAACGATACACCGCAGTCCACCATTAACCAACGGCCATTGTGGCCGTACAAGTTGAGATTCATCCCTATTTCGCCAGTGCCCCCTAAGGGGACAAACCACAAGTCGTCAATAGTTGGGTGCAACAAAATTGATATTACCTTTGATTAAAATGTAGCGAAGTAAAGAGATCGAAAACCGGTTTACAGGGCCACCGCTACTCGTGAAGCTCAACGTTAAGTTGATCAATGACTTCGGCCCAAGCGGCATCTTCAACAATGGCGTCTTTTAAGAACGCAGCTTGGCTCTCATTCCAGTAAGGGGCTTCGTGAAGATGTTGATTCTTGTTTAGACCGCGATGTGTCTCGAAAAACTCGGCAATTTCTTCATCTGAACTACCTAAGCCAAGTTGACTAAACAAGCTATTCATTGTGGGTTGCTCGGTAAACATAACGCCTCCTTGATACTATAGAGATAGGGAGTACTTATTAAGCGTCGCTGGCGTATTTAAACCGGTGTTCAAATTTCCATAATAAAGCAGCCTTACACTCCCTGCTTAATGTTTACCTAAGCAAAAGCCTCTAAGATCACACGCTATAAATACTCTGCGAACTCTTCAGGTGTAATCACCTCACCTTCTTCTGCAGGTACCGGACATACTATAACCATTAGCTCATCTTGCGTCATTCCCGGTACCCATTTCGTCAAAAATTCCTGTGTGGTTAACTCCATAGCCTCGCAGTGCGCCCAATCTTCAGTGGCCCACAGTAGTGCTAGCTCAGCGTCAGGCCATACAGGTACGCCGTCTTCTTCATCGGTTGTCAGCATCACGCAGCCATGCTCATCTTTTAAAATGAATAATTTTTCTTCGGCTTTTATTGTAGCTAAGCTCGCTTCTAGGCGTTGAAAGGCATTTTTTTCTAATAATGGGTGTAATTGTGACATAAGGTTCTCACTTAAATTCTGTCTTTTGCAGGCGCGATAGGCACATCATGCAAATTTCGTTTACTGGTCGCAGTTAGTACGCGGTAGATACGCTGTCAATAATTTCAGCTAAACCTACGCGTCTCACTTGCTTCATGCTATGTACGTATACTTTTAGCGATACGTTTTCTACTGCCTTTATTTTCGTCACCTTTATATGTTGCGGTAACTGCTTTTCAACGTGGATTGGCAAAACAGCTACGCCCCCCTCGCTTTGCAAATTGTTTAGTGCAAGATTAAGTGAATTTGTTCTCAACTTGGCGTCGCGCAGTTGAGGGTAAGCTGTCAGTAACCAATCTCTTGCTTTGGTTCCCCAATCAATAGCCACAAAGTCTGCCGCATCAATGGTATCGGATGTCTCTCCAATGCGATAAAGCGCTAACTCTTGTTCTAGTAAAACCTCACTGTTTACTTCTTCTGACTTAAGCGGTTCGGTGGAAAAAGAAAGATCGGTTACACGCTCATGAAGTTGTCTGGACAAGCTATCGAGCGTAAGCACTTCGGCTTTCACTGACCAATCGGGAAATGTACTGTGCAAGTGACTTAACATTTGGGGTAATAATAACTCGCTCGCTAGTTGTGTGGCGCCGCACACAACATATTCAGATGACTGAATTTGTAGCTCTTGTTTTGCCTCGTTTAGCGTCGCGCAAAGCTGTCGAGCGTAGGGCAATAATTTTTCGCCCGATTGAGTAAGCTGGATACTATTTCTTTGCCTTATGAACAACGTGGTATGAAAGTACTCTTCAAGTAACTTTATGCGAGCGCTTACGGCAGACTGAGTGAGGTAAAGATTCTCTGCGGCTTTACCAAAGTGACGGGTTTTTGCCACTTCTATAAACGTGGTGAGAAAGCGTATATCCATGCTTGTTGTACAACCAAATCAAAGTAAAACTAAGTTGGCACAGATAATACGGCAAGTAAACACAAAAGCACAGAAGCGTACCGCATGTAACGGTACGCTTTATTAAAATTTCACCAACTCGATGAATTAATACTCTTCTTGGTGCAGGCGACGCTGTTTATCACGACGTTGCAGGTCACGCTTTTGCTTTGCCTTCACATCGCTATGACGTTTAGCATTTGGCTTTTTAGCGTGAAAACCTTCGTCTTCTACCGAGTCCCATTCTTCACGCTGGTAACGATAGTCTTTGCTCATTGCATTCTCTAGGTAGTTAACACGCCTTAATTATTATCCTAAGCCATAAAATGAAAAACGAATTTTAATCATCGTAGCGATAATAATTTTTGATGATTCACGCTTTGATTGGCTTAAAACTATGTTTCTGCCAGTTAGCTGTACTATGGTGCACCGTAAGCGCGGAAGTTATAAAACCCTATAAAAATAATTTTTATTGCTATTTTACAAGTAATTAAAGCAATAACAGTGCCCCTTTCTCTTTGCCGAGCAACTGCTCAAAAAGCAAGCTACATTTTTATTTTTTTGTTACTTTTTAAACCGTTAAAAATTTTTTATTGATAAGAGAAAAATCTTTTGTTTTATCTTCGTTTTTAATTGTCATAAAAGTGCGCTGAACAAAACATTACGTTGGGTACATCATGAAACGTTTAGCTATTCGACCATCAGCAAAACCTTATATTGACCGTCAAAAATTTCCCTATGGATTTCGCAAATCAGGTGACTTTAGCATTGCAGAAGCAGATCTTCTTACTCAATACGGTAAAACGTTACTGCAATTAGAAACGGGTGAACTTACACCACAAAACGACGATGAAGCGCATTTTGTTGACTTCATTAGCGGCAAGGTTGAAGCAAGTAACAACCTAGAAAAGGCGTGGGCGAAGTATGTCCGGTTAGCAAGAGGCAAGAAGCACTTTTATACGCTTCACAGCAGCGCGAGTAATCAATCGGATTATGACGACGACTTTTCCGACGATGAATTCGATGTAGCATAATCATTTGACCCTCTTAAAAAAGCTCGCTCCGGCGAGCTTTTTTGTTTTACGACTCGAAATGATCTCAATCAACTTTTGGCAAGAACAAAATGAAGAAACGTTAAGGACTGTCTACACTTAGACTAATACAAAGCGATGCCAATTTACTTGTTAATATCGCTTTGAATAACGAGCCCAAGCAAAGGAGGCGCAACGATGATCATTAGTTCAAAACAGCTTACTCACTTTTCCATTCACGCCGTGGATGACAAAGTGGGCGGCATCCGCGATATCCTTTTTGATGACGAGACCTTTACCGTACGCTATTTGGTTGCAGATACAAACACCTGGCTTCCACTTAGCCGCAAGGTTGTGATATCTCCTATCTCTGTGACAGGTTTAGAAGCCGAGGAGGAGTCCATTCAAATAAACATGACGGTTGATACTCTTAAAAACAGTCCGTCTATTGATGAGCATAAACCTGTATCTCGTGAATATGAGGAGAATCTCTTCAAATACTTCGGGTATGGCTATTATTGGATAGGACCAGGAGCTTGGGGGGAGTTTGCTCATCCCGATGAGTTAGTTGAATTACAGCACGCTGAGGAATCAGACACGGTCCACCCTAAAAAATCCACGAATCACCTGCGTGCTGTTGCAGAGGTGGGCGGATACGAGGTGGCTACAACCACTGATAATGTCGGCCACATCAGTAACTTTATTATTGATACGCGAAGCTGGGAAATTGTACTGCTGGTTGTAGATACCAATAATTGGCTTCCAGGCGGAAAACACCTTGCTCTTCTACCGACCGATGTAGATAAAATCGACTGGGCTGCACACTGCGTCAGCGTTAAGCTAAGCCATGACGAGCTAATTAATCGACCAGAAGTAGACAGTGATAAAATTACTGAAGAATCTTATATTCCTACATTATGCGCACAAATAAATAGTGAAACGCGTTAAGGACTAACGAGAAAATTTCATGCTGATAGATAATGCAATGTCCGTTTGCTAAGGCGGACATTGCACTTTAGAAAGGAAGAAAAACACTACTCGCAGAAAAATTCGTACATTAACGCAATTAAACGTTTAACACGTTCGTCAGCTAATCGATAATAAATGGTTTGACCTTCCCTTCTCGTGGCCACCATTTTTGATTCTCGCAGTAGGGCAAGATGTTGTGAAATTACAGGTTGTGATACGCTAACGACCTCAAGCAGCTCGGTTACCGATTTCTCCTCCTTTAATAGCGAGCAAAGCACCATAAGGCGCGTTTTGTTCGCAAATTGCTTAAGGAAGATCTCAGCCTCCACCGCATGTTCCATTATATCATCTGAACCTATCACCATATCCTCGGACATAAGCACTCTCTATCTGTAAAGTATTTCAACGTCAATTTATCCATTTACTATACTAAAGTATAAGACAATTTGCCGACTTGCCATTTTATGCGATGAATTCCCGTATTTTATGAAATTTTGTAGTGCTACCCTATGAATATTGATTTTATCTTATTTATACCTCAGTTTCAGCGAAAGCGATTTTTAAAGGAAATATAATGCTAATTGATATCAAGAAACGGCTAGAAAATATCGACCTGGACATAAGAACAATAACGGCAGAACAAGCCGTCAGTGAGCAAAAAAATAATGGGGGTACGCTTATTGATGTTAGGGAAGCAGCAGAGGTCAGCAAAGAGCCCGTCCCTTGCGCCCTTCATATCCCGCGTGGCGTTTTAGAAATGAAGGCATTGGAACACTTTAGCGATGCTTCCACGCCTCTTTATATTCACTGTGCGTCTGGCGTGCGTGCTACGCTCGCAGCAGAACAGCTATTAAAGATGGGTTATGAGAATGTGTCGGTTATCACGTGTTCTGTACCTACAATTAATCAAGCCAGCACAAATGACTAAGTAAAGCCGTATGTGCTATAAGAGACGCTAAACGAAGTCAAAAGGCGTTTTATGCTTAAATCCACACTAGAACAGTGGCGTATGTTTAAAGCCGTTGTAGATGCAGGCGGCTTTAATCAAGCCGCTGCAGAAGTACATAAAAGTCAATCAAGCGTTCACCACGCAGTACAAAAGCTAGAAAACGCGATTGGGGTTACTTTATTTGAAAATATAGGCCGCAAAGTAAAGCTTTCTCCACAGGGTGAACTTATGTACCGCCGTGCCTCTTTTCTGCTTAGTGAAGCCCATAAGTTGGAAGCGGTGGCTGATAGCCTACAGGCCGGAACAGAAACAACACTACGTATAGCGGTGGACATAATCTTTCCCTCTGAGCTGTTATACAACGTTCTCGCTAAAGTCTCTTCTGAATTTCCCCAGTTGCGCATTGAGATAGAAGAAACCGTATTAAGTGGCGCTAATTCACTGTTAAGTAGTGGAAAAGTAGATTTAGGAATATCCCCTTTCGTGTTGCCCAATGGGTTCAGCGAAGACCTTTGTGAAATTGAGTTTGCCGCTGTTGCTCATGTAGACCACCCGCTACATCAGTTAAACCGAACACTCACCCTTGAAGATTTAAAGGCACATAGGCAAATAGTAGTGCGCGACTCCTCCGCCGAGCGAAAGGCAGACGTTGGGTGGCTAGGCGCCGAACAGCGCTGGACAGTAAGCCATGTAAGAACATCACTGGATATCATTGCCCAAGGATTAGGATTTGCATGGTTACCAATTGCTATTATTAAAGAAGAGCTAGAAAGCGGTACTTTGCAACCACTCCCTTTAGACAATAATGCCGCGCTAAGAAAAGCATTACTGTATTTGTCGTTTGAAGATGGTGATACCTTAGGCCCCGCAGCTCGCGCGTTCATCGGAGAGCTCAGGTATCAAACGATGCATCTGCCCTCTTCGGACTTTATTATGGACGAATGCAAAAATTAGAGAACTTACGCGTTCAAATGGTTTAGACGATTAGGGCAGCGAGTCGTTCAAACCCCAAGACAAAGCCAAATAACGAAATTGAAACACCGACAAGTGCCACTGCCCCGTCATCGGTGGCCATTCCTATTGCCATAATAAACACAGCAGAAGCAGGGATTAGCCCCATAAAAGGAATGAGCTCTAAAGGAATCATCACAAGACCGCATGCTACGCAATTCAACGCAATGAATGAGCGAACAACTGGCTGGCGCATGAAAAACCAACGCGGAACTAAAAACCTGTCCACGCGCACTGCGAGCGGTTTGACCTTTTCAACGATGTATCTAAGTTGGTCGGCATCACATGTTAACTCCATTACCCTTTCCGGTAGCCAAGGGTGACGACGACCGAGTAATATTTGCAAAGCGATGAGTAATATCGTCGCACCCGCTAAAGATGGGATGCCTGGAATGGCGCCAATGGGTGTACAGGCGATAAACGACGGCAAAGCTAGCATTGGCCCAAACCCGCGCTTTTCCATTACGGTCCAGAAGTCAGCAAAAAGAAACTCGTCCCGCCTCGCATGGGGTTGCATTTTCCCAAGCAGCTCATACAAGGTCATTGATCTTTCAGCTGTTTTTCCTAACATATTCAATTCCTTTGATTTAACAACTCGAATCGTCCGCCAAGCGGTTAAGCACAATCCTTATCTATAAAACGGCAGCCGAACCCAATTGGCCTATATAAGGTGGGCTGTATGTAAAAAGAAGTTAATAGCCCCTTGTTGTGCGAAAAATATGCCATTGGACGATTAACGGCCCTTTTTGCGCGTGTAGGAATAGTTTTTGCAATTTTTGTAAAAACGACAGAGTTGTTACAGAGTAAATTTGTAATAACAAGGGGAAATATTTACGAACGCTAATGACAAATAAAGTCGTGAAATGGTTATAAAAACCTTGTCATTGATAAGTGCGTTAGCTATTTCGTTTTGAAAAACCAATTAACACACTTTTTGGATATCAAAATAGTCGAAACTTGCGCTTTGATACCCAAAGACTGTTAAATTATGATAAAACTATAACATTGTTTTTATTCCGAATTTTTCCGAATAGGAATCTAAAGAGAGGGACATCCACGTGCTAACCGTACTTTTAGTTGATGACGACGCTGAGTTCACAGAAGTTGCCTGTACCATTATTGAATTCTTGGGTCATGAAGTGCTTACCGCAGGAACATTAAAAGAAGCCCGAGACTGGTTAGAAAAAGAAACCTTCGACCACGTATTACTCGATTTTATGCTACCAGATGGTAGTGGCGCGCATTTATTTAATGAACTAGACGCGCTTCCTAAAAGACCAAGAGTTACCCTTATAACCGGCCACCCTTCTGTCAAAAGCGTTATTAAAGGGCTGTGTGGGCCTACGGTTGACTATCTCGTTAAACCTATACAACGAGAAGAAATTGAGGCGGTTTTAAGTCAGAAAAACAAACAAAAAGCGCCTAAAGAAGAGAAGATAGAAAAACATTTCGATTTGCTTATCGGTGAGTCACCGATAATGAAAGAGCTTTATAAGTTAATTTCTCGTGTAAGTAAAACAAGCGCAAATGTCATGCTGCTCGGTGAAAGTGGCGTGGGTAAAGAGGTGGTCGCCGCCGCCATTCATCGCGCTTCAGAAAGTGAAGGCCCCTACATTGCCACAAACTGTGGTGCCTTTTCTAAAGAACTCATTGGTAGTGAACTGTTCGGTCATGAAAAGGGCGCATTCACTGGCGCTGTGGGTCGAAAAGAAGGGGTATTCGAACAAGCCGAGGGGGGAACACTCTTTCTGGATGAAATTACTGAAATGCCCATAGATATGCAGCCAAACCTGCTTCGCGTTTTAGAAAACAAGGTCGTGCTTCGCGTTGGCGGCACTAAAACTATCCCCGTTAATTGTCGCGTTGTATCTGCAACAAACCGGACAATGGAAGAGATTGCGCAAAGTAAAGTGCTGCGCGAGGATATATATTTTAGGCTTGCCGTTTTTCCCATCACTATCCCCCCACTAAGAGAGCGCAAAGAAGATATTCCTTTGTTAGCTAAAACGTTCATCGCTGAATTTAATAAGGATAATGGCTCTAACTTTAGGTGGGAAGACGCTCAACTTGATACACTTCAAGCCTACGATTGGCCGGGCAATGTTCGTGAATTAAGACACTTTGTGCATCGTGCAGCTATCATGAGTGACCCCGAAAAAAGTGAAATAGAGTTACCAAAAACCATTGAATCGCCTTTCGCTCAAAAGCAAAGTACGACACCGGCACTTCAGGCAGGACGCACCATTGAAGACGTTGAGAAAGAGCTTATTTACGCCACGCTAGAAAAGGTCAACGGCAATAAAACAACGGCTGCTGAAATGCTGGGGATCAGTACTAAGACCCTCTACAACCGCCTTCACGCATATGGTGACTTAAGTAAAGACGAATAAAAACAATGAGGTATTTAGTATGACTAGCGACGAGTTTTCTCAACTTAGTGTTTTTGTTCACGACGCGCGTAAGCCGCTGAACAGGATTTCGATGCAAGCTGAGCTAGTAAAAATGGCATTAAACGGAGACGTTCCGCCTGAAAAGGCGTTAACGGCATTGGATAAAATAATAAGCAGCGCAAAAGACTGCAGCCACACCCTGACTGAAATGACTTCAGAACTGGGCGAAAATGTTTCGGAATAAATAGATGATTTCAAAAGTACTGTCTTCAATATACAGTTGGATTGTTATCGTTGTGCTCGTTATCGTTGTGATAACGGCAAATTCATTTTATGTGGTAAGCACACTAAATGACCTCTCTGCGCTTGAAGCCAGATTGTTTACTACGAACCGTGTTATTAATGCCATAAACAGGCTACACGTAGCCGTTTTGCGCGTAGAGTCTGGACAGCGTGGCTATATGCTAACAGACGATGAAAAATACCTGACGGACTACAGCGAATCATTAAGTGTTATTGGCGAGCTGATGAGCGAAGTCGAAGTCAGCTCTTTTTCTTCCGATATCGATGACCAATCGATTAGGATTGACGAGTTACTTAACCTTACTAAAGCGAAAGTCAATGAGGTGATTCGAGTTGTTGAACTCATAAAAGAAGGCAATGAACAACAAGCCATAGAATCATTAAATAGTGATAAAGGCATTGCCCTTTATCGGCGTTTTGAAACCGTATTTAATGATATTCACAACTCAGAAAGAGATATGCAGGGAACACACCTTGCCAACTTGATGAGTTTAAGACGTGATTCTGTAAATACGCTGATTATTTCATCAGCGACAACGCTTCTTCTCATAATCACCGTATTTTTATTATTAAAAATTAACTCCCGTGAGCATGAAAAGTATCAAGCTGACCTTGAGTCTGTAAATGAAGATTTGGAGTCGCGGATTGTAGAGCGTACTCAGGAACTCAGCGTTTACTCTGACGAACTTGCCAGAAGTAACAGAGAGCTTGAAGACTTCGCTTTTGTCGCCTCTCACGATCTTCAGGAGCCGCTGCGAAAAATCAGGGCGTTCGGCAATAGGTTAGAATCCGGCTACAACGACGTGATTGACGAGAGGGGCAAAGATTACCTTGCTCGCATGCTTAATGCGGCTGAGCGTATGTCTATGCTTATCTCTGATCTTCTGGCTTTTTCTCGAGTATCAACCCGAGGTAGAGAGTTTGAAGAAGTTAACCTAGATCGGGTTATAAAAAGCGTACTTGGAGATTTAGAGATAGCCATTGAAGAAAAGTCGGCGCAGATAAACGTTTGCGAAATGCCAACAATTCGAGGGGACAAGTCCCAACTCGAACAGCTCTTTTTGAACCTCATCTCTAATGCGCTTAAATTTCAAAGCGAAGGCGTGGTGCCCATCGTCAATATAACCGTTACTGATGCGACGGAAGAAGATTTGAAAGATATATTGATGCATGAGGAAAACGAATGGATAAAAATAGCGATATCTGACAACGGTATTGGTTTCGAACAGTCTTTTGCAGAAAAAATATTTGCTCCTTTTCAGCGTCTGCATGGTAGAAGTGAGTACAAAGGTACCGGCATTGGACTTGCCGTTTGCCGACGCATTGTTGAACGACACAATGGCCACATAACCGCGAAAAGCACCCCCGGGGAAGGGGCAACGTTCTTGATGATTATGCCTAAAGATAGCGATCCTTTTTCAAACAATAATAATGGAGATACACACAATGACGCGTAAACAAACCCAACCAATCAATATATTAATGGCAGATGATGACGAGGATGACCGTCTACTCACTGTCGATGCGCTTGCAGAAAGCAGAGTATTAAACAATTTGTTTTGCGTTGAAGACGGCGTTGAGCTTTTAGAATTCTTGCGCCATGAGGGCAAATATACAGACCCAGCTTCTGCGCCGCGACCAAGCCTAATTCTGCTCGATTTAAACATGCCTAGAAAAGATGGTCGCGAAGCACTTCAAGAATTAAAGAACGATCCGAAGTTGCGCAGCATTCCTGTTGTTATTTTGACAACGTCGAAAGAAGAAGAGGATATGCTTCGCGGGTATGACCTAGGGTGTGCTTCTTACATTACCAAACCCGTAAACTTCGAAGGTTTGGTGGAATTAATGCGGGCCCTCGGACGCTATTGGATTGAGTTCGTTGAGTTACCAAGCGAATAATTGGAGTACTAGATGACAGAGGTTATAAAAATTCTGTTAGTAGAGGATGATGAAGATGATTACTTCTTAACCTCTGATTATCTAGCACAATGTGAGTCACCTTCGTTTGAACTAACCTGGGTGACTAATAGTCTAGATGCCGTAGAGGCACTCAAAACTAATAATTTTGATTTGTGCTTGCTAGATTATTTGTTGGGTGCTGAAAATGCCATCGACGTGCTAGGGCTTTTGAAATCTAATCAAATTAGCTTACCCGTGGTGATCCTCACTGGCCAGTCTGACTCAGCGGTTGATGAAATGGTTATGCGTGCTGGTGCTGCAGACTATCTTCAAAAATCAGAAATAGAAACGCCTCGTTTTATGCGTACTATTCGCTACGCGATGGTGCGCCGCGATATTGAAAACGAACGCATTGAACGTAATAAAGTCGAGCAGAAGAACAAGGCGAAAGACAAGTTTCTTGCCCACTTAGGCCACGAACTTCGAACACCGCTAACCTCCATTTTAGGGTACACAGAGCTCCTTATTGATGACGCGCGCAACAGCGCTTTTCAACAGGAGCTATCGATTATCCACTCAAACGGAAAACACTTGTTAAGCCTGCTAAATGATTTACTTGATATGTCCCGTATTATGGCGGAAAAGCTTGAGCTTAATATTCAAGACGTTAATTTATCAGCCTTTTTAACCGATATTCATTCGTTGATGCGGCTTAATGCCAAAGATAAGGGTCTTAGCCTTAACGTTGTGTCAAAAACCAAAATTCCAGAGTTTATCCAAACCGACCCAACGCGCCTGCGTCAGGTACTGCTGAACTTAATATCGAATGCCGTAAAGTTCACTGATAAAGGAAGTATAACGTTAACCATCGAACTAGATGAATACACGCCTCAGGATGGCTCCCCTCCTCTACTCAGGTTTTCCGTTGATGATACAGGTATTGGCATGGCGCCAGATAAATTGAAAAATATCTTCCAGCCCTTTGAACAAATTGAAGATGTTATGCGTGCCAATCACGGAGGTGCAGGGTTAGGGCTTGCAATCTGTAATGAGTTAGTTTCTAAGTTGGGCGGGGATATTGCGGTTACTTCTCGACTTGGCGAAGGAAGTACGTTTACCTTTGATATAAACCCCGGTGAGCTATCTTCACAACCACTGGTTGACTTACAGCTCGGTCAAATTCAACCGGTGGAGTCGAGCAGCATTGACCTGTGTGTTACGGGGAGAGTGCTAATTGTAGATGACCTTAGAGAGATACGCAGACTAACGGGGCACCTTGTCAGTCAGTCACAAGCCGACATAAGCTACGCTGAAAATGGCGTAAAAGCGCTGGAAGCCGTATTAGAAGCTGATGAACACAATCAACCTTTCGATTTGGTTCTTATGGATATTCACATGCCCGTAATGAACGGTATTGAAGCCCTCCACGCTATCCGCCGGCACGGGCAAGATATTCCTGTTATTGCTGTCACCGCCGCGAGCCGTAAAGGCCTGCGGGAGTCGCTAATTCGAGAAGGGTTTAACGATGTTATAGGCAAACCTATAGACCGCTTTGCATTGGCAAATTTGCTTTCTCAATATTTGCCTCCAGGCAATTATGTAACCTTTACTAATGTAGAGAGTCAAGTCGCTGATATGCCAATGGAAAAGCCCTATGCACCGGAAGAAAACAAGACGCCTAAAAGTAACCTCTATCTAGAGAACATAGGTGAAACAACAGTGCAAAGCTCGGACAATAAGCCAAACGATACTCACCCAGAAAATGGCGAGGCTGCGCCAAAACATAAGCGCATTCTTGTCATTGAAGACGACGAAGACGCAGCTGAATTGCTACAGCTTTTTCTCACTCATTTAGGCCACGCCGTCACCACAGAGTATTGTGGGGCTGACGCGTTAAACACAGCAGAAGGTCAGAATTTTGATCATATCCTGATGGATTTAACCCTGCCTGACTATAATGGCTACGACCTTGCCGCAGAACTGAAACAGAAACTCCCTGATGCCGTACTAACGATTGTAAGCGGCCACGAAGCAGACACCGATGCCATGTCATCTATTGGCATAGATAGTGCGCTTTTAAAACCCGTATCTAAAGACGATTTGGCCTCCGTAGTAGGTTAAATCGAATCCAATGGCGCAAAGACTAAGAAAATATTACAAGGGTTTGCAAACGAACGTGTGAGACTTGCAAACCCTCTCCTTTTTTCCAAACCCTATATATACATAAAAAACAAATAAAACAATAGCTTACATACATGGTATACAGGTTGCACCCTTAATATTGAACCCAAAATATTAAGGAGAGTATTATGGCTACACAAGCATCAGCAAAATCGCAAACGGTAAAAACGAGTACGACTAACGGCGTAACTGAGCCGAGCCACCCAGTAACGGATCAACTGAAAGAATCTCTTCACTCTTCGGTAGACAAGTTAGCAGACAGTGCCGGTATCGCCGAAGAAAACATTCGTAAAACAGCATCGTCTTCTGCGGAAAATATGTCGGCACGAAAGCGCCTTGCAGAACAAAAATGGCAAGCGTCAAAAGTACGTAAATACGCCATAGAAAACCCGGTAACCACTGCGGGTATTGCATTCGCCGCAGGCATGTTGGTAACTTCACTACTTCGCAAGAAATAACCGATGACAGTGCCTGATTTTCACAAAGCACAATTTTCATTGTGTGAAGAAAATCCGTTTCGCCTGACGCCTCCTGGCGCTCAGGCGACGCTTAACGCCGATAGACATTCAAGCGCTAATAAATCAGCAAATTCTACTGCTGAGCAAAACTACCCCGACCCTTCCTTCTCAAGCATCATATCTGCGCTTAAAGAAGCATTTTCTCAAAGAAAAGCACAAGGATTCGCGTTTTTAGAACTGACTAACAGTGAATTGATGCTCATAAAAAAGAGTATTTTTGTTACGGTATTCGCTTGCTTAGCTGCTTTTGCGGTAGGAACTGTTTGCTGGCTTATCTTAAACATCGCTATTGGCGCTTTTCTTCACAGTATGGGAGTGCATTACGTGATAGTACCGTTAGTGCTATTGGCTATTAATGTGTTAACAGCATTTGGACTATTTAGACTTGCCCAAAACGCGTTTGGGTATATCAGCTTTCACCGGCTTGTACAAACGTGGAGACGAGTTTTCGGTTAGCTACTCCTTGCTACAAACTAATTCATATTTTTTGTCAAAAATAGCGTAAGGTAACCACGATGAACATTTTTTTAAAGGCTAATATGCGTGACATCGCAGAAAAGGAGCATGCTTACTTTTCGCAAAAGCATCATGCAGATGTTGCAGTTACGCAAGCAAAAAGGCAATGTAAGCTATTAATGGGCAAACCCGAGACGCTATTGGGTATTGCTGCATTTGGCGGTTACAAAGGTGCAGTTGATGCTAAGCCTAAAGCAAAACGCAATCAGGCCATGATGGCGCTAGGCAGAACCGCGCTATTGTCATTGTTTCAATGACCTAAATAATCTAAGGAGTACGTGAGATGACCGGAAAACCTACGTCGAAAAGTCGCAAGATGCTTGCTGGTATTGGTATAGCATTTAGTCTTGTAATAGTAGGTTGCTCATCGACGCCAGTCGCTGCGCCTACCCCTTATAAATCGGCAAACACAAAAGCCGGTTATGGATACTCTAGTGAGAAACTTTCGGGCAGCGAATACAAAGTTCTCTTTAAGGCCACAGACAAAACTCCTGCAGATAAAGTTCAGCAATACGCCCTCCATCGCGCTGCACAAATTGCGCAAAAGCAGGGGTACAGCTATTTATCTATAGTAAAAACTAACGTAGATAAAAAGCCTGTATTGGCACGAGAAATTGTGGCTAATAATGAAAAGCCGGCAACATTTCAAATTGATAGACAATGCACCATGTCCGGATGTGAAGAAGTGGCACAGCCGATGTCCGTGCCTAATTCCAGTGACGTGGTAAAAACACAGATCAACGATATTTATTTTACCATCGTCGTTAAAATGGCAAATGATATGGCAAGCTTAGGTAAAAACGCCTTCACTGTAGAAGAAGTGCTTGCTGAGCCGCTTGAGACTAAAGGCAGTAATTAAACCGGTAAATACTCGGACCTTTCCATTTTAGGCATCTAAGCGTCATCTGAGGTGAGGTGAAGCGTATTAGCGCGCTCTATCCACTCTAGGCTCTTGGTTTGCTCGTCTAACGTACCCTTTGCATCTTCTAAGAAGACCTGACAGAAATAGTCTACCGCGGGCAGCTTTTCGCGGTAGCGCTTTAGCTGAACTTCCATTTCTCTCATCGCGTTAGAAAACTCAGAATTTGATTTTGACAGTTCATAATCGCACTTTAAATATGCGCATAAGACATCGGCAGCTTTTGCTAGCGTTACGTGATCGTCATCTTTATTTTGCTCAATTAGCGGAATATATCTAGCCTGTAATTCCTCGGGCAAAGTCTTAATGAGCATTAGCTCAAAGCGACGCTCTAGCTTTTTTATTGCAGCCGTGGTTTCCGGGTCGTGGTATTTAACCGGGCTAGGTATATCACTCATCCCTGCAATTTCACTTCCCTCGTGAAAGATAGCCATTGCCGCAACCCTATCAGGGTTGATGTCTTCGTTAAATACATCGCACGCTATCGCACCAAGCATGTGGGCCACAAAGGAGGCTTCGTATATGTGGGTTGATAACATCTCTTCCTGGAATTGTGCCATAAGCGGCCACCGTTTCACATTGCGAGCGCGCTGCATAAGACCGATAAACGCAGAATGTGTTTCTGCCATAAACTTTTTTCCTTCACTTTCATCTTAGACGTTTCTAACCTATCACCTTAGCAAACACACTGCTAATACCATAGGTGATCACGAGCCTGTAAAAAATGCATTTTTTCGTGTAATCGTGACTTCCATAATTGGAAATAAACTAAACCAAATATTGGTCAAATTAAAATTTAGTCATATATATCATAAACATACAAACTCGGCACGAAGCTAGCATTATTCATAGTGAAAGTAACGGAAGCAATACGAGGATTTAGTTATGTTAGGTTGGGCAATCACATTTTTTATCATCGCCATTATTGCAGCAGTTTTTGGTTTTGGAGGCATCGCTGGTGCAGCAACAGGTATAGCACAGTTTTTATTCTTTGTGTTTATCGCGCTGCTAGTAATCTCACTTATCGCTAACGCGCTTCGTGGCAGAGCACCAAAAGCCTAAAAGTAATAATTATTTTAGTAGGAAAAAGGAGTAAGGAGTAAGGATATGTTTTCATTTAAAAATCTATCAAAAGTACTAGTAGCATCAGCATTTGCTTTATCACTAGCCGCATGTGGCGATGGTGAAGCAGAAGACGCAGGCGAAGAGCTAGACGAGATGGTTACCGACGCAGGTAACGCCGTTGAAGACGCGTGTGAAGATGTGAAAGAAGGCGTAGAAGCTGAAGATAAAGACTGTTAATCAGCACTTTATCGCCAAAGGGCCAGACATATGTCTGGCCCTTTTAGTTTGTGTTAAGGCTAACGGTTACGCCACCTCTTCACCGCCTAACTCCCTGGCTAAATCATCAAGAGTGGACAGTGTGGAATCGAACACGCCTACCACGTAGCGATATTTAACGCTTACGTGATGATCTGACCGCCCAAATTTCACTTTTAGCCCTTCAGCATCAATATGTTTAACCGTGTTTAAAAATCGATAAGCGGACATTTCTGTCTCGAAATGATATTCAACCGCGTTTTCCATTTAAGCCACCACCTCTGGGTACGCATCAATAACCGCAACAACCCGTTGCGCCAAGTGTTTGTCCTTTTCACACAGCACATCAAAGGATAGCCAATCGGCCAAAATATCGGGCGCTGTAGCGGCTTGCCCTTGTTCTAATTTCGCCGTCATCATTTGTAACTGTACGCTGGAACGTATTGATGCATCAGCGGCCGGACTTGGCATATCTGTAGCAACTTCTAACGCCACCGTTAGCCACTGCCTATCGTGCTGACAGCTGGCATGACCATCAGATTGCCTAAGAAGGCTTGACCACCGTCTGCCCACTGTTTCAAGTAAGGTCTCTTCATCGCCTTCCCGAACGGTGCCGCCCTCCCCTACGTTAAGAAGAAGTAATGAACTAAGCGCTTGTGCTTTTTGTACCCGAGCTTGAGATTGAGCGCTTTTCGCGAGCGAAACACGTTTTGCCTCTAAGGCTTCTAACTTTCTTTCCACTTTACTGCGTTGTGGTTTAGGTAAATCACGAAGTTGTTCGTTGATTTCGCTTACTATCTCATCGAAAGCCGCGCTGTCACTCTTAATATCGATATTATCGACTTTACTAAGCAGCTCATCGACTTGCGCATTAAACGCGTTACTTTGTACTTTTCTCTCAGCCTTAAGTCGCTCGAAAACCGCGTCATTTGCCGCTTTAAACTCTGCCCAAAGCTTACTTTCTTCTCGCCTGCCTGCATGCCCGATTTGCTTCCACTGAGCCTGTAAACCCTGTGATTTGTCGGCAGCGCTATGCACATCATCTTCCGTAGCAAGTTGCTGAGCCTGTGCAACCAAGGCGCGCTTTTGCGCTTGATTGCCACTTTGCCACTGCTGTATTTTGCTTTGAATTGGCGACGATACCGCTTTCCACTCTTGTTTAAGTGGTTCGTATATTTCGCGCTCAACTTGACCGGCGCTATGCCATTGTTTCGCAGCTTTATCGAACACTTTTACCAACTCTGATTCAGGCGTATTGATGTCTATCGCCTTAACAGTTGCAATGATCGACATACGCTTTTCACAAGCCTGAGCGCGTTGCTCATCAAGCTTGGCATAATGTTCTCGGCAAGGCTCAAACGCTTTTTCAAGGGCTTCGTCAAACTGCTGCTGTAATGCAGCGTCTTCACCATCGTCACTTCCATTACTGGTAGATGAGGGGGTTAACGACAGCCACTGCTTGCGCAAGTATTTAATTGCTTCGCTTCGTGCTTTTATATTGTCGGCCTGTGTTGAGGCTAGCGCTTTGGCTTCTTTAACCAACGCGGGCTTTCTTGGCGCCGCAAGGTAATCTTGCCAGCCTTCCAAATGCGACACCTCCTCAGCTGTTTTTACAAAACGTTTTTCGACCTGCTTTTTCGCATTACTAGGCAGCGCATGATAGCTTTCGTCAAGCTTAGCAAACTTAGCAATAGCGACGCGGAACTTACCCTGCCCGATAAGGTTATCGATAACGCTAATTTGCTTTCTAACGTGCTTCACTTGCTCACTTTCTTTCGATTTCTTCGCACGCTCGTTAGCGTTCACCCGTTTAGTCGCAGCGTTAAAGCGCTTCATCAACGCTTTTGGAATAGTCGCTAATTCACGGCTTAACACTTGATAATCGTTTCGCGCTTCAATGAAAGCACCGTTAAGGCTGGCCACGTTATTACTTTCTGCTGCTAGACCTTCACTAGCGCTATCTTCGATCACATCGTTTTGAGAAGCATCAACAATTTTAGCGGCAATATCTTCTAACGTTTGCAGCTTAATAAGCAGCTTTTGCCCGTATTGCTGCTGCATTGAAAACCGCTCTAGTTGGTCATTCAACCCGTCCACTTCGCGCTTAATTTCTGCAATACGTTTCTCGTTTGAGTTTTCGCTTTCCATTCGAGAAAGCTGTTCTAACGTCGCTTCTACGCCGCGTACACTTTCGTTGACCGTGGCGACATCGGCAAGCGTAGCCTCACAAAGACGATTATTATATAGCCAAGATACTTGCTCGTTAGCGTATGTTAGCTGTTGCTCGCACAAAGCCTTCGTATTGGCAAGCTGCGCGGCCTGCTGCTTCTCTTCCCACGCCGGACGAATACGTTGTAAATAACGCTCGACCTGTTCAGATATACGGGTGCGTTTTTCGTCATACTCTGCGCGCTCGTCCTGAGTGAGTAAATCAAGTTGCGCAAATAATCCCGTTAACTCGCTGTCGAATTCCCGCTGTTTTTCATCGATGAATTGCACGTCAGACTTATCGAGCAGCGCTTGGTATTTAGACAACACTAACGTAAGCTGTTTTTTAAGCTCCACGGGGCGGCGCTGAGCGTCTTTTATCGCCGCTACTCGCGTATCAATCTGCGCAAGTAACTCGCTATCTGAGACCTTTTTGGCCAGCTTCTGCAACTCGGATATTTTATCTTGAGCATTGATGAGCTGGGTTTGTAAACCCGCACTCGCCCCTTCCAGAAATACGTATTGCGTAAACGAGGGCTTGTCGACTTTTTCGATTAACGCTTTCGCAAGACTATCGTCTGATAAAAGCGCGGGGTCTTTTGCTAGCATTTGCGGTAGCATCTGCACCACTAAGTCAGCACTGGCCGTTTCGGTTAAAAACGAAAACTTTTCCTGAGATGAAAGTGAGAGGTCGCCTTCCCCTACAAGCGCTTCGTTTACCTTTTTTCAGCGGTTTTCTTTACTCGTGTTTGCTTTGCAATTTGCGACATTTTAAGCCAAAGAACAAAGCTATTAAGCTTTTCAAGAGCAGCCAAACTGACATTACTGTCTTCGTCATTGAAGGCTAATTCGTGAAGAATTGTTTTTTCTTGTGCCTTAACTGGAGAGAGACTTTCAATTGCCTGAATGCGTTTCTCTGGTTTTGGGCTTTGGTGTGAAGGCGTAAATATACGACTAAATATCATCCTGTTTAAACCGCGCTATAGTATTTTTATCATCATGCTCGTTACTTAACGAGCGTTTAAAGTCGGCTTTGCTTTTATGAACAATTTCACCGCTTTCCCCTACAGTCATGTGCTCTGAGGACTTTTCAATTTTCGCTTGATAAAGCATTACGGCCTGCATACTGCTAGCCTTTTGCTCTTCATTAAGTGGCGTACCGTCGGGCCACTTTCCGGTTTCAACTGCTTGACGTAAACGCTCATATATTTCTGGCGTCATGCTGCCTACAAGTGCTTCTATATTCATTTAGGAAAAACGCTTTATATATACAATTCGCGCGCGGTTTACTAAGTACCATACAAAGCCAACCACTGCGCCCAAAATAGCCAGGTTATGTTGCAAGTCGCCAGGGCGCGTTCCGCCCCAGTACATGAATCCAAAACTTGCTACGAAGATCAGCATAGCAAGGAGTGACTGGTTCTGGATACTCTGCAACTTTTTAAATCTTTGTAAGCTTTGCTTTCGCTCGATGTCTTCGGAAGTCGCATCGCCTATCTTAAAACCGCAGTGAGGGCACGTCTGGGCTTTATCAGACGGTTTTTTTATTGCACGAAGGACAGTCAACTAATGCCATATGTTGCTCCTATTGATTGGGTGCGAAATGGAAATACTCGCGCTATCTGTGCTGAGCATTTATACGCGGACGAGTATCATACTTAAGTTCAGCACAACAATGAAGTCGATTATGTTGATTAAGCTGACAACCGCAAAACAAAAAATGCGCGGGGTGTTAACTTTTGAACAAAGTACACTTCCGCGCATTTCAATGGGTTGACCTACCGTTTTTGCCTTTGCTCTGTTTCTGACAAAAGCGAGCGATAAGCCTATTTACACTTACTTTTTATGGCGAGCCCAGTAGTCGTTCACGGTCTCTTTCATTTCTTTGCAAAGCAGCATAATACCGAATAAGTTCGGCAGGGTCATAACGACAATTGCCACTGCAGAAAGTGCCCATACTAAGGTTGTATCAGAAAACGCCGCCCATACAAAACCGGCTACGTAAATAACGCGATAAGGCATCACTGAGCGCGGCCCTAAAAGGTATGTCATGGCACGGTCGCCGTAGTAAGACCACGCGATAGCGGTAGAGAAAGCAAACAGCATTAGACCAATAGAAACAATGTATTGACCCGCGTCACCGAAGAAGCCCCGGGTAAACGCAATGGTTGTCAATGCCGCAGAGTGAACCAGCGACTTACCACTTACTTCTAAATTCTCTTTTACTGGCTTACCGTCTACAACTTTTAGCGTACCTGTAAACAGATCTTCACTTCCCACCGCGTACTTAACATCTTCAGCAATTGAGCGCGCGTTAAGTAGTGTGAAACCGTCACTGACTGCGGTGCCGTTAACAACCGTAATAGAGCCGGTGTAAGGCTCAACCACATTGCCTTCAACCTCATTGAGGTAGCCATAAAGTTTATCGACATCCGCTTGGTTCGTGTCGTCATACTGGCCGGCAACGAAATACATGTCAGAACGGTCAAACACGTTCTCATGTTTTTCTTTCCAAACACCCGACGACAGGATAACTAAACCTGTCACTGTACAAATAAGAATGGTATCGATGAAAGGTTCAAGCAATGACACCATCCCCTCTGACGCTGGCTCTTTTGTTTTTGCTGCAGCGTGTGCAATAGGTGCAGAACCTTGGCCGGCTTCGTTTGAGAATAGACCTCGGTTTACACCTCGGTTAAATGCATAAGCAAGCGAGGCCCCTAAAAACCCTCCCGCAGCCGCAGAGCCAGTGAAAGCATCACCGATAACCGCAGCAAACGACGGCCCGATGTTTTCAAGGTTTGCGAAGATAACCGCGAGTGCACCAATAAGGTAAATCACCGCCATTACCGGCACTACACGAGCAGTAAACGCCGCAATTCGCTGAATACCGCCAAGAATAACCAAGGCCAGAAGAATACCAAGTACACTGCCTACCGCCCAAGGTTCAAAGCCAAAAGTCGCTTCGATACTTTGTGCAATGCCGTTACTTTGCGGAAGGTTACCTGTACCGAATGAGCTCACTACCGTAGCAATCGCGAAAGCAACAGCTAGCCACTTCATGTTTAGGCGTCGGTCCATATAGTACATGGGCCCACCCGCCATGGTGCCATCTTCCGTTTTAACGCGGTACTTGTGCGAAAGGGTCACTTCAACAAATTTCGTTGTCATACCTAAAAAGGCGGTAACCCACATCCAAAATAACGCTGCTGGGCCACCTAAGAAGATAGCAAAGGCCACACCTGAAATATTACCCGTCCCTACGGTGCCAGACAGCGCCGTGGTTAAGGCACGAAAATGCGTGGTATCGCCTGGATCACTTTCTTTATCAAACTTACCGGTAACTACTTGCCAGGCGTGTTTGAAGAAACGAATTTGCGGAAACTTGAGATAAACTGTGAAGAAAAGACCTACACCTAACAGCACATAAGGGAACCAGAACGCCCCCCCTAAGAAACCATCGAGCATAGTTAGAAAACCATATAACCCTTCCAAGGTAATTCCCCTTTTTTATTATGTTTAATTATTTTTTGTCTTATTTTAATAATTAAAAGGCCTCTTTTTGTCGAGGCCTTTTTACGGAAGCTTTCACTTCCTGATTCCTATTTTACTGTTTAGCTGCTTTCAGTTTTTTCACAACAGCATTAACACCAATAAGTAAATCTTCGCCTAACTGACGACTGCGCTGTACTGACCAGCCATAAATATCGTCAGGCACATCTGCGTTATCTTTAAACGGCATTTCAACCGTGTAGGCCATGCACTTAAACTTCTCACCCACCGCGTTCGATGCAACGGTAAGGTTAGCTTTGCCTGGCTCGTCTTTATCGTAACCAAATTCATCCTGGAACTCAGGCGTTGCGTTTAACAGTGCATCTTTAAACGTGTTTTCAAGCATTTTTATGTTGTCGGTGTAGCTAGGGTTACCTTCAGTTCCTGCCACAAAGTTGTACGGCAATGCCTCATCACCGTGCAAATCAAGATACATATCTACACCAATTTCACTCATTGCATTGAGAACGTAAAGCACTTCAGGGCTTTTTTCCACCGATGGTGTCGCCCATTCACGGTTAAGATTGGTACCTACAGCGTTAGTACGTAAATGGCCTCGGGCACTCCCATCTGGGTTCATATTTGGTACTACGTAAAACACGGCATTATCAAGCAACTGTCGCGCCAAGCCATCTTGCTCGTCGAGCAAGCGATATATAATACCTTCAGCACACCACTCGGCCATGGTTTCACCTGGGTGTTGACGGGCCGTTATCCACACTTTTTTCTTTTCTGGCGTTTCTTCACCGATAACAAGTAAAGACATATCGCGGCCGTCTAGGGTAAGGCCTAAAAACTTATGCTCACACAATAAAGACATTTGCGCATCGTGAACAAGGTCTAAATGGCGTTCGTAGCTATAGGGAATGAAATAAGCAAAATACACGCTGGGTTGTTCAAGCGTTAACGAAAATGACAAATTATCACCGTCGAATTCACTTGGAATTCTAAACCACGTTTGGCGGTCGTAAGACGCTAAAACCTTATATCCCTTCCAACCTTCGGGATACGCTGATTTTGCTAGGTTACCAATGGTCATTGTGTGCGTGACAAACGTTTCGCCCACTAGACGAAAATGGAACCACTGCGCAAATTCAGATTGATTGTCGTTGGGAATGGTTAGACGGATATCATCTGGTGATTGTGCGCTAACTACTTCAATGTTACCGCTGTCGAATTGACTGGAAATATGCATAGACTGTCGTTTTCCTCATTATTTGAGCGCTAATTTAGCATAGACGTAAACAAAAATTCCACGCACTCGACGGGTTTTGTACTGACCAAAGTATACAAAATGTTTACACCATTAAAAAACCGACCACTTGGGTCGGTTTTTTATACAATTTAACGCTTAACCGTTATCGCTTTCACTTATTAATGGCTTGCCTTCATAAAGGCAGCGTTGGGAAGCTCAATCCTGCCATATCGCGCACCACGCGCAATACTTGACAGCTGTAACCAAACTCATTGTCGTACCACACATACAGTGTCAGCCGGCTATCAGCGGCAATAGTCGCTTGCGAGTCAACGACTGAGGCGGCACGTGAGCCCACTAAATCAGTCGATACGATTTCTTTACTCGCTGTGTAATCTATTTGATGCTGCAATTTAGAAAACAGTGCCGTATCACGTAAGAACTCATTTACGGCAATACGATCTACCGACGTCTTAAGGTTCAGGTTTAAAATGGCTAACGATACGTTAGGGGTTGGTACGCGAATAGCGTTGCCCGTTAGCTTGCCATCAAGCTTTGGATACGCTTTCGCCACGGCTTTAGCCGCACCTGTTTCGGTAATTACCATGTTCAGCGGCGCGCTTCGCCCGCGACGGTCGCCTTTGTGATAATTATCGATAAGGTTTTGGTCGTTAGTGTAAGAATGAACCGTTTCAACGTGACCATTTTCAATACCATATTCTTCATCTAGCGCTTTAAGTACCGGCGTAATCGCGTTAGTGGTACAGCTAGCCGCAGAAACGATAGTATCTTCTGGCGTTACTTCTTCATCGTTAACACCGTGAACGATGTTTTTGATGTCGCCTTTACCCGGTGCAGTAAGGATGGCTTTAGCCGCGCCTTTCGCTTTAAGGTGGAGCCCTAGGCCGTCGCGGTCACGCCAGATACCTGTATTATCGACGACAATGGCGTTGTCGATACCGTACTGGGTGTAATCAACCTCATCAGGGCTGTTAGCGTAAATCACTTGTATGTAAGAGCCGTTAGCTTTAAGCGCGTTGCGCTCGTGGTCAATCGTAATACTGCCGTTAAATGGCCCGTGAACTGAATCGCGGCGAAGCAAGCTTGCGCGTTTTTCTAAATCACCTTCACGGCCTCCACGCACTACAATAGCGCGTAAACGAAGCTTGTTGTTTTTTCCCTGACGTTCAATCAGTAAGCGAGCGAGTAAGCGACCTATACGGCCAAAACCATAAAGTACAACGTCTTGCGGTTTCTGGTCGTCCGCTTTGCCTGCAACGTCGTTTAGTTTTTCATTGAGGTAGGCCGTAAGGTCGCTGTTGTCAACCGCAGAACCGTAATGGAAATCGAAAGCAAGTTTGCCGATATCAATTTGAGCAGGCGCCAATTGCATAGCGCTCAACGCTTCCAAAATTGGATAGCTTTCACGTAGGCGTAATTTGATCCCTTCGTGCAAACGCACTTTGCGGTGCGCTTTGATAATATCAATCGCGCTGGCATTGAGTAGCGAGCGTCCATAAACTGAAATTTCAACTGCCTTATTGCGATATAGCTTGCCAATAAGGGGCAACATCATTTCTGCGTATTCCTGACGCTCTTGCCAGCTGCCTTGTAACTCCTGCTCAAACTGTTGATTCATGCTTCTGCCTTCATCGATATTAAATTAACGGTGTTGTCGTTGTTTATAGCTTTGTCCACCATTGATAGTGGGCTACGGCCTATAACAAATCCTAATTACGCGTCAGTTTTTTATTATTTTTAGGGTACACTAGGTGAGTTTTCGTCTGACGGTGACGAGCAGTATCTTAAATAAACAAGCAAGGAAGACCAAATTGTTGATAAGTTTCAAAACCACCATGAAAACTCACACTACGAAGAATTTATTTAGTAAGTTTCCAACAAAAAAGCGCTTATCAGCGATGGGTTTAATATCGGCCGTTGCCCTTAGTGGCTGTGGCGATCTTTTCGAGCCAACGATCAGTGAGATATGTGAATCGCACAGTGAATTATGCCTAGACCTAAGTTTAGATGCCCGCTGCCGGGCCGAACGCGCTGAAATAATACGCATACGGTATTACAATCAAGACCTTGAAAATGATGCGTATAAGTACCCGCTTCTATTAAACTTCGAAGAATACCTAACTTGTGTGGAAGAAGTGCAGCACATTGAACATGTAAAGCGCAAAGGAAAAGAAGCGACCCGGCTTAAAGGCGTGATCACGGCTCAAAGAGAGATTAAGCGACTAAGCAGAGAAACCAAAAACTCCTTAGACCCCTACCTGTCGTACTACCACTGGACTCGCTTCAATGACAAGGCGGCATTTCATCGCTTTGAACGCTACGCGGCAAGTAATCGGGTTACTGATCCTGCACTACTGGTATCCCTAGCGTCTGTCCAAATAAAGACTGACCTACCGCGCACTGTTGAAACGCTGTATCGGGCATTGAGTTTGTATACAGATAGCGACGATATCGATGTCAGCATTTTTTATTCACTGGCCTCAATTGGAATGGACTTAGATAACTATCGACTTGCGTATGTTTGGTACGGCGTTGCCGAAAGTTTCGATGAAAGGCTTGATGAAACACAGCGATTGCAGCTAGGGGAGAAATACCACCTTCCCACAGAAATCCTAAATAATATCGTTGATGAGATAACCAACCATTTAGAAAGCGCGACCTTTAATGCAGAAACGCTAAAATTACAAAAGCTCTAGTATTTTGAAATTAACTTTCATGATTTTAATGCTAAATAATTAAAAAAACCGCCGTTTATGGGCGGTTTTTTTACAAATTCAAAACAGGCGACACCAACAAGGTTATAATTTGACCAGATGTTTACCTTTAGTTGTTTCTCGCGAAGGCGCCCAAAAGCTTATTCACCCTTTAACCTCAACGTTATCTTCCCCTTTAAACGTCATAGATAGAGAGTTTACGCAATAGCGTTGCCCTGTAGGTGCTGGGCCATCAGGGAAAACATGGCCGAGGTGCGAGCCACATTGCTTACAGAAAATCTCAACACGACGCATACCGTGAGACAGATCTTCTCTATAATCTACATTTCCATCATCAAGCTGTTTATAGAAAGAAGGCCATCCACAGCCTGCATCAAACTTCGTATCTGAGGGAAACAACGGGGCTTCACAGCACTTGCATACATACAGCCCATCTCGCTGTTCATCAAGCAATACACCGGTAAACGGACGTTCAGTTCCCGCTTCGCGGCATACATAGTACTCCTGTTCGCTTAATTCAACTTTCCAATCTTTTTCAGCAATGGATTCGTCTTGTTTTTTATCTGTCGACATAACTTACCTCTTATCATTAAAAAAGGTGTATTTGAGACCAAATACACCTTTTTCCAACTTTCGCATATTGGCTAGGCTTTAGTGACCCTAGCGCTGATTGCAATAATCGTCAGCCGTTATCTTTTGATAGCGGTTTGAGGCCGCGCAGGATCACTCCACTCAATGTGATATTTTTTGCCTGCTGGCTTATCGACACGTTGATAGGTGTGAGCACCAAAATAATCGCGTTGACCTTGCAATAAATTTGCAGGTAATACCGCAGTGCGGTACGAATCGTAATAGCTCAATGCAGACATCATCGCTGGGCATGGCACTCCTGCCAGCGTGGCTTGCGCGATAGACTCGCGCCAGTCTGATTGGTATTGCGTAATTTGCTCGGCAAAGAAGGGGTCCATTAGCAAGTTTGCAAGGTCTTCATTGTTTTCATAGGCCTTGGAAATTGATTGCAAGAACACCGCACGGATAATACAGCCAGCACGCCAAATTTTAGCAATTTCGCCAAACTCTAACGTCCAACCATGTTCTTTGCCCGCCATCGCCATTAGCTGGAAGCCTTGCGCGTAAGCACATATTTTAGAACAATAAAGCGCTTGTTCTAGCTTGTCGATGATAGCGGTTTTTTGCTCGTCGCTAAACGTGGGGGTATCTGGGCCCGCGAGTACTTTACTAGCAGCAACGCGCTCGTCTTTCAAACTTGAAATACTGCGAGCGAACACTGCTGATGTAATGGTTTGTGCAGGGCTACCTACTTGTAAAGCGCTCACTGCTGTCCATAGCCCTGTGCCTTTCTGCCCTGCTCTGTCTAAGATAACATCAACAAGGGGCACATGAGTTTCAGGGTCCATCTGCTCTAGTACTTCTGCACTAATTTCCATCAGATAGCTATTTAGCTTACCTTCATTCCATTTGCGAAATACGTCGGCAATGTCGGCAGGTTTCATATTCAGGGCTTCACGCATCACGTGATACGTTTCACAGATCAACTGCATATCGGCGTATTCAATACCGTTATGCACCATTTTCACATAGTGCCCAGCACCAACTGGTCCGATATACGTTGCACACGGCTCACCTTCTACCACAGGTTGGCCAGGTATATGACTTTCTAAAGGCTTACCTGTTTCAGGATCAACTTTTGCAGCAATGGCGGTAAGCACAGGTTCAATACGCGTCCAAGCATACGGGTTACCCGACGGCATTAAAGAGGGTCCGAATCGCGCGCCGACTTCGCCACCTGAAACCGCAGTAGAGAAGAAAATGAATTTGCCTTTGTATTGCTCTTCACGCGCGACCGAGTCGGTCCATAAGCTATTACCCGTGTCTACAACGATATCATCAGCGTGAATACCGGCATCGATAAGATGATTACACACGTGGTCAACGGGGGCGCCTGCTGGCACAGAGATAATGATAAGATGCGGGGCTTTTAACTTGCTCAAAAGCTCGGTGTAAGAACTGCAGCCTTCCACACGAGGCTCAGTATTTTCAGCTCTTTCGCTTGCGTCTTTAGCCAGAATAGACTCAACTTTATTTTGATCTAAATCGAAACACGCGACACGATAGCCATGGTCTACTAGGTTCATGGTCAGGTTACTTCCCATTACCCCCAAACCGATAAAACCAATATCACACGACTTGTCGTCGTGAGAATTACCACCTTTATTTTGCATAGGAACACCCTCACATTTCAGATGGCTGCGCATGATACCACCTGAAAGAATAAAGAACAGTCAAACCTAATAATTTAGTGCGCACTGGTGTAAATGCCACCAACGGTAAAGGTAATCAGGTTGAGCAGGCGAATTAAGCTTTATTTACACCACCTATTTCGCGCTTTTGAATCACGCCTGTACAAAAATAATACAAAGGTAAAGAGTGGGCTACAAAAATTTCATAGCGCCCTTTAAACCTCTCGTTTAGCGCCCGATTGACCTGCGTTATTATAAAACATACATTCAGTGACGCTGACTACGTTTGTAAAACAGTCTCTCAACCGGAAAAATGCGCAAAGCTAAATAACGTGAGCGATTTGCTTGCTTGTAAAAACACCTTTTGTATACAAATTGAAGGTTGTTCTTCAAGAGAGTTATAGCGCGTATCAAGATGCATCGTCCACCCCCCTTTAGGAAGCACGGAAGGCAAGTGAAACCGCACGTCGTTTTCACTGGCATTTACGCATAAAAACCAGTGTTCTGGTTTTTGGTCGCCCACGATACAACCTTTAATTTCAACGCCAAACGCTTTGTTGTGATGCACATTCCAGTCTTCAGATGCTTTATCAGAACCATCCGGCTTATACCAATTGATTTCCTTCACGTTTCGAGACAGTGTGAATGCATCATCATGAAGCTTTAACTCACTTAACAAGGTAGACGACTGACGCAACCGAATAGCGTATTGGCAGAAGCGCAGAAAGTCTTGTTTACGCTTATTCATCTCCCAGTTTAACCAGCTAATAGGGTTATCTTGGCAGTACGCATTATTATTGCCGTTTTGAGTGCGACTTAGCTCATCTCCCCCAAGAATGTGAGGTGTACCCTGAGAAAATATTAGCGTAGCAAAAAGGTTTCGCTTTTGACGTTCGCGCATGTCGATAATCGATTCGTCGTTGGTTTCGCCTTCAACGCCATAGTTTGCCGAGAGGTTATGGCCGTGGCCATCTCTGTTGTCTTCTAAGTTATCGAGATTATGACGTTCGGCATAAGTCACCATATCGTGTAGCGTAAAACCATCGTGGTAGGTTACGTTATTTACCGAGGTACTAATATGTCGATGGCCTTTGTGGAATATATCTCTGGAGCCCATCAGCCGGGTAGCAAAGTCTGCCGTTACACCGTCATCGCCGCGCCAAAAGGCGCGAACCGTATCGCGGTACTTATCGTTCACTTCTAGCCACGGAGAAGGAAAATTACCCACTTGATAACCACCTGGGCCAATGTCCCACGGCTCAGCAAGTAAAACCTTATCTCGCAACACTGGATCGCTACTTATTGCGCGTAGCAGTCCTGACTTTTTATTGTACTCCTGCGGCTCTCGGCCCAAGCATACGGCTAAATCAAACCTAAAGCCATCAACCCCAATGACCGTAACCCAATGACGCATCGCATCGAGAATAAGGCCCATCATGAAAGGTTGCGCGGTGTTCACCGTATTGCCACAGCCTGAATGGTTGGAATACACCAGTTCTCCGGTTTTAGTCTGCTCAAGTAAATACGCTTGATACGGGCAAAACCCTTTATACGATAAAATAGGGCCGCCATTGCCTGCCTCTGCCGTGTGGTTAAATACCACATCGACGATGACTTCAAGCCCCGCGCTGTGATAAGCATCAACCATCTCCTTTAACTCGGCCAAGGCATCTGACACACCGTAGCGAGGTTCAGGCGCGAAAAAGTTTACCGGATTATAACCCCAGTAATTCGTTAATCCCTTATCGGTGACGAAGGGTTCTGGCATAAATGAACACAGCGGCATAAATTGTACTGTTGTGATACCCAGCGCTTTAAGGTGTTTAATAACGCTTGAATGCGCCGCCCCGATAAACTTCCCCCTGTGCTCTTTAGGAACATCGGGGTGAAGCTTGGTAAGCCCTTTAACGTGAGCCTCATACACAACCCGTTTGTGTTTAGGGATGACTGGTGCACTGGCGTGACTGATAGCGTAATCACTGTCGTCGATGACAATACACTTGGGGATCATAAATTGAGAGTCATGCTTGTATCGTCGCGCGTCCCACTTTATTGCACGGCTTATTTTTTTCGCATAGGGATCTATCAGCAATTTGTCTGTAGGTACTGAGTGCAAACCAGCTTCATTGCGCTCAACCCGGTAACCATAGTACTGCCCGGCGCTTACGCCAGTAAACAGACCATGCCACACATCGCCTGTTTTTTCGGGTAACGGGAACTCTTCTAGCGCTTCTTCTGTATCACTATTAAAGAAGCACAACACCACCGCTTTTGCATCGGGGGCATAAACAGCAAAATTACAGCCTTCTTGTGTAATTGTGGCGCCAAGAGGGAACGCTTTTCCCATTCCACTCTGTTTAATTGGCGCAGCGTTTTGTATCTCTTTCACAGCGTTCTCGACTTATTATTTAGCTAAGCTCATTCACTCAAATCAGCAACGTAAAACACCGTAGCAAGTGGCGGTAAGGTTATCTCTACTGAATGTGTACGATCATTCCACGGAATAAGTTGTGCGGTTGTGTTGGCAACGACTTCGTAGTTGCTACCCCAATAAGCCCCATCGTCGGTGTTCAGCGCCAGCGTCAACGTGCAGGCTTCATCCACACCAATTCTAAAGTTCTTGCGCGGGACAGGCGTAAAGTTAGACACCACGTAGACTTTTTGCTTTGCATCTTTTGAAGTGCGAACAAACGACACAACGCTTTGATCCGCATTGCTGTGATCAAGCCACGCAAAACCCGCCGGGTCATGGTCTTGTTCATAAAGGGCTGGGGTTGAGGTGTACAAATGGTTTAACGCCTTATACAGCGCTTGAATACCTGCGTGCTTTTCGAAGTCAAGCAAGTGCCAGTCTAAGCTGCTATCGTGATTCCATTCCCGTGCTTGCGCCAGTTCGTTACCCATGAAGTTAAGCTTCTTGCCTGGATGGCCATACATGAAACCTGCGTAACAGCGCAAATTAGCGGCTTGTTGCCACTCATCGCCCGGCATCTTGTGTAACATGCTGCCTTTACCATGTACGACTTCATCATGGGAAATGGGTAAAACAAAATTTTCATCAAAGGCATAAACCATGCTAAACGTAATATCACCGTGGTGGTAATTCCGATATGCAGGGTCTTTTGCAATGTAGTGCAGCGAGTCGTGCATCCAGCCCATGTTCCATTTAAAGCCAAAGCCTAAGCCACCGTCGAAAACAGGGCGAGATACTTTGGGAAATGACGTGGACTCTTCCGCTATAGTCATAGCGTCTGGGAAGTGCTTGTATACTTCCTCGTTCATCCATTTAAGCAGGCTTATCGCTTCGTAATTTTCATTACCGCCGTCAACGTTCGGGATCCACTCGCCTTCGTTGCGGGAGTAATCTAAATAAAGCATAGACGCTACCGCATCAACCCGAAGTCCGTCCACGTGAAACTTGTCAAGCCAGTAAAGAGCATTGGCAACTAAAAATTGACGAACGGTATCTTTGCCAAAGTCATAGATACATGAGTTCCAATCTGGGTGCCAGCCTTTACGAGGGTCTTCATATTCATACACACACGAACCGTCAAACCTTGCCAGACCGTGGCCATCTTCAGGAAAATGAGCAGGTACCCAATCGATGATAACGCCCACGCCGGCTTGGTGACATTTATCGACAAAGTATTTGAAGTCATCTGGATTGCCAAACCGACTGGTAGGCGCGAACATACCAACCGGTTGGTATCCCCACGATCCGTCGAAAGGAAACTCTGATATTGGTAGCAGTTCCACATGGGTGTAGCCCATATCGCTAACGTAACCAATCAAATCATCGGCAAGTTCTTTATAGGTAAGATACCGCGCCTCTGTAGCAGCGTCAGGTCGTTTCCATGAGCCTAAGTGAACCTCATAAATGCTCATAGGGCTGGCGTATTTATCCCCTTTGCGATTTTCCATCCAATCACTATCGCTCCACTGATAGGAACGGTGATTATAAATTTTCGACGCATGAGAAGGATACTGCTCAGCACAGAATCCTAAGGGGTCAGCTTTATGCGGTAAATCATGACCATTGGCGTCTTTGATATGGTATTTATAGCGTTCGCCTTCAGTGAGCTCGGGTACGAAGAGCACCCAATACCCCATCGACGTTTTCTCCATCGGGTGAGTACGTCCGTCCCACTGGTTGAAATCGCCAATGAGTGATACCGCGCTTGCATTTGGCGCAAATACACAAAACCTTACGCCACTTACCGTATTGCCCTGTGGTGTAGAGATATCAATTAACTGCGCACCCGCTTGTTCGTACAAATTTGCTGGCGTGCTATCAATATAATGTACGGCATGGTAAGCCTGTTCAGTGAATTGATAAGGGTCGATATAACCATTATCCCCTCTCCCCTTGTTAGCGACTACGCGGTAAATTTCACCGTTGTACTCAGCGGGAAGTGACGCTTCGAATAAGCCATTCGCATTGTCCGATTTAATAACTCGATCAGCTAGCGCAGAATTCTCCCATTTTATCGTTACTTCGCTGGCGTCAGGACACCAAACACGAAGCATCGCACCTTGTTGGCTGGCAATGACGCCAAGATGAGAAAATGGTTGGGAACATGTTACCTGTTCGAACTGCTGCGCTAATTGCATTCGCTACTCCTAGTAAAAACCCGCATGGCAGCGGGTTGAATTGAGAGCTTAAGCACGTCTTTTTGTGTTTAAGCTCTATCAAAAGCACCCTTGTGATACTTTATCTTACTCGATTAAGTTAACTAGGCAACTGCCTATTAACATTTTTTTAATAGTGAAAGCTTAACCTTGGCTGGCTTGCTTTCTTGCATGAGTAAGTTTAGATGCTAATTCGTTTATATCATGTCTTTCGAACATCGACTCGATATTCTCTGTCAGCTTTCTACGCCAGTTAGGATATTCGTCAAAAGTACCAGGGATATTAACTGGCTTGTCCATTTCCAGCCAGTCTTCTAATTGAAGACTGAGCAGAGCACTAGAGCCCCCTGCCATGTGTACCTGCATCCCGTTGTTTAATTCACGGTTCATACCCGTAAAATTAACATCGTGACTGATACTATCGTTAATTGAACCATGCCCATGCAAGGTATCTAGAATAGCCTGCTTATTTTTGTGACGATCTGTATACAAGGTTTGCAGGATTTCTTCTGTTGGATACAGCCCAATCTCTTTGCCTAATTCTAAATCTAAACAATGCCAGTACCCGATAAGCGTGGGCATATCGTGAGTGGTTAACGTCGACATCGACTGAACCGGATAGTGACTAGGCGAGAAGAAACCGCCGTCTTCGGCTTGCTCAAAGAAGAAAACGCGATACGAATACACGCCATTTTCAGCAAGCTTACTGCGAATCTCTTCAGGTACTGTGCCTAGGTCCTCGCCAATTACAAGGCTTTGGTTACGATGACTTTCTAGCGCAAGAATGCCTAACAAATCATCTACCGGATAGTAAACATAACCGCCTTCTTTTGCATCGTCACCCTTAACGACCCACCATAATCGCAGAAGCGCCATTACGTGGTCGATTCGTAGCGAACCTGATGACGCCATGTTAGAAGCAAATAAGTCGATAATGGGCTGATAGCCTTGTTCATATAATTTGCGCGGGTCCATTGGTGGAAGACCCCAGTTTTGACCAAGGGGGCCTAAAATATCTGGTGGCGCGCCTACACTGGCATCAGTACAGTAAAGGTCTTTATTGCCCCAAATCTCCGCGCTTCCCTCGCTAACACCTACCGCTAGGTCGCGATACAAGCCAATGGTCATGCCAGCATCACTGGCTTTGTTGCTCGCCTGCTCTAGCTGTTGCGCAGCAATCCATTGTAAGAACAAGTAAAATTTCACTTCGTGTTCGTTGGCGCGCTTAAATTTAGCGACGGCTGGATTGTGATAATCTTTAAACTCTTCTGGGAATACAGGCCACCCCCAACTTTCTTTCCCCTCACCCTTAAGGTGAGATTGCAGCGCATCATACACCGCAAGCATATCTAAACTTTCACCGCCTGCTTCAACAAACGCTTTGAATGCTTTGTTTTGCTTTGTGTTCTTACGAAGGTATTTGGCTTCATACACTTCAAATACAGCCTTAAGCGCAGCCAATTTCACATGGGCGACTGCCTCGTAGTCTACATGTTCTACGTTGCGTGCATGTTCAAGCGTGGCTTTAAATTCATCGCTATTAACTACGGTTTGTACTGATGCATCGTCATAGCCGTCAATGGCAGTCACATCGATATACAAATAATTAAGCCAGCGACGTGAGCTTGGCCCATAAGGCGAGCACGCGTTGGGATTTGCGGGGTAAAGCGCATGAATAGGATTGAGTCCGATAAAGTCTGCACCAACGCCAGCGGCTTTTTCAATAAGCAGTGCTAAATCAGAAAAATCACCAATCCCCCAGTTCTTTTCACTGCGAACGCAGTAAAGTTGAACGCTTAAGCCCCATATTTTTTTGCCTTCTTTAATTTCGTTTGGCGTGTAGCACGCTTCTGGTGCAACAATAATGCGAGAGCGGGCAAATTCATCGTCATCGGCACTTAGTGCGACATCGTGATATCCCAACGGCAAATCTAAAGGTAGCGTTACAACGTATTCATGAAATTCAACATCATCAATGTGCGCCATGGTTGTCATTTCTTGGTCAACCGGCGTGAAGTCATGAGTAAGTACGTTACCCGCTTCACAGGTAACAGTTAGGGTGTGTACATCGTTTACCAACTCAATAGGTAAGCGCACGGCTAGATTGATCTCTTGAGTGTTGCGCACCACCTGAACAGGATTTAGTGGCGACAACCACACCGACTTTATATCTTGTGTAATTTGTGACTGAATTTTTTCGTCACTGCTGGTGTCATAGCCAAGTGTATTGAGCAATTTCGCTTTGCTTGATTCTGCGATGGTTGCTGGTTTTCCCCATGCGTCTACGTATTGGGTTTCTATTCCCCGCATTTCAACCAGTTGTTGCAGAAGTTGTTGTGTCATGGTGTGTCATTCCTGTTATTCGGTGAAAGACGCAAAGGCTGAAGCAGCAAGATACGTCCACATACAAATTTTTAACATTATTCTAGAAACAAGGGCTTCGCGATATCTGAATACGATTGCAATAGCATTAATTCGTAATTTTGCAACACTTTAGCAATTTATTTTGCTAATTATGGCATTTTGATCCATACTTTACGTAATTTATTTTCATTTTATTTAAACAATCGGGGTACGTTATGACAATTCGCATCGGTATCAATGGTTTTGGCCGTATTGGTCGCCTAGTAATGCGTGCAGCAGCAGAGCGCAACGACATCGAAGTTGTAGCTATTAACGACTTGCTAGACACAGACTACATTGCTTATCTATTGAAGTACGACTCGACTCACGGTTTATTCGACGGTGAAGTAACAGTAGATAACAATAACCTAGTTGTAAACGGTAAAACTATCCGTATTACATCTGAAAGAGATCCAGCTGCACTTAAGTGGGATGAAGTAGACGTTGACGTGGTTGTTGAATCAACAGGTCTGTTCCTGACTAAAGAAACTGCCGCGAAGCACATCGAAGCTGGCGCGAAGAAAGTTGTTATGTCTGCACCTTCTAAAGATGACACGCCCATGTTCGTTATGGGTGTAAACCAAGAAAGCTACGCTGGCGAAACTATTGTTTCTAATGCGTCGTGCACCACTAACTGCCTTGCACCGCTAGCGAAAGTACTAAACGACAAGTTTGGTATTGTTGATGGTCTTATGACAACGGTTCACGCGACTACAGCAACGCAGAAAACGGTAGATGGCCCTTCTATGAAAGACTGGCGTGGTGGTCGTGGTGCTGGTCAAAACATCATTCCATCATCAACCGGTGCAGCAAAAGCAGTAGGTAAAGTTATCCCTGAGCTTAATGGCAAACTAACAGGCATGGCTTTCCGCGTACCTACGCCAAACGTTTCAGTGGTTGACCTTACTGTTAACCTAGCAAAAGCGGCGAGCTACGATGAAATCTGCGCGGCGATGAAAGACGCATCAGAAGGCGAGCTTAAAGGTATCATGGGCTACACCGAAGACGCTGTTGTATCGAATGACTTTGTAGGCGATGCACGTACGTCAGTATTCGATGCTACAGCCGGTATCGCGCTAACAGACACTTTCGTTAAGTTAGTGTCTTGGTACGACAACGAATGGGGCTACTCAAACAAGGTTCTAGACCTTGTAGCGCACATTTCCAAATAATTAATAAAATTTAGATCAAATAGTTAAACTATTTGCTTTAAAGTTGAGTTAATCTAAAGGTGTAAACACTGCGTTTGCACCTTTTTTGTTTTAAGTGGTCTTAGTCATTACTAAAACTTAACAAAAGCGATACTTGGGTTATTTGCTATTTAGTTTTAATTCGCCCAAGAGCTTTCCTGTCGCTTTTTCTTTACCTGTTTCTTTATTCGTCCAAGGAGGGCTTATGCCACCCGTTAGTTCAGTCACTGTTAGCGAGTCTAATGGACTTACCTTTTTAGATGTCGATAACGCATTAGCCACGGCGCGAATAAGCCTGTTTGGCGGCCATATCTTGTCTTATGTACCTAAAAGCGATGATAAAGAACGCCTTTGGGTCAGCCCTCACGCCTATTTAAACGGAGAGCGGCCAATTCGCGGCGGTATTCCCGTTTGCTGGCCGTGGTTCAGTGACGACCACGGGCGGGAAAAAGGTGCCCTTCCCTCCCATGGCTTTTTAAGAACCCAAGTGTGGAAGTTGATTGATTCAAAAGACGACGATAGCGGCACAACCATCGAATTGTCACCAAGCTTTACACGGGCAGATGGCTTTGAAAATGAGTGTAACGTGTCCATGGTGATCAAGGTGGGCAATACAATGGACATCTCTTTAATTACTGAAAATACCGGCGTGGCACCTTTCGAATTTAACTGTGCGCTTCACACTTATTTCCATGTTGACCATATTCAACATACGCTAATTAGTGGTATTGAAGGCCAGTACAAAGATAAACTGGATAACTGGGCGTTAAAAGCAACACCCACCCCTTACGCCATTACCGGTGAAACTGACCGCATTCACTTAGCGCCAATCAAAACGGCCGACATTGAAGTGGACGGTAATGCTTTTACTCAAGTCGTTTCTGAGGGTAATGACTCACTTGTAGTATGGAACCCATGGCAAAGTGCCGCCTCTATTTCAGACATGGACCCGTTTGGTTACAAGCATATGCTGTGCGTAGAGACATCATTAACGCAAGGGAAAACGTTAGCACCTAGCGAGTGCCACACGCTGAAACAAACTATCGTTCCACGATAAGCCAACGTCTAAAGTTTGCGTATACAAGTGTTTGGCTATAGATAGTTTGGGTTGGTAAAATAACGTTTTATACGTTCTTAATAGCTAAAAAGAAAAAACCTGCCGCAAGGCAGGTTTTTTTAAAAATGTCGAAGCAATACTTGGTTTATTGCTTAGCACCAGCAACGGCTTCTTTAGCCAGTTGAGTGATACGCGCCCAGTCACCTGACTCGATTGCATCATCAGGTGCTAACCACGAACCACCTACGCACTTCACGTTTTTAAGCGCTAGGTAATCGTTGTAGTTGTTCGGACCAATACCGCCTGTTGGGCAGAATGTCACATCAGGGAAAGGGCCACTGATAGACTTAATCGCCTTTACGCCACCTGATGCTTCTGCAGGGAAGAATTTCATGTGAGTATAACCCGCATCTTTACCCTTCATCAGGTCAGACGTTGAAGAAATACCCGGAATGAGAGGAATATCCGCATCCATACCCGCTTTAAGCAGGTCTGCAGTCATTCCCGGGCTGATAGCAAACTTAGCACCGGCTTCAACAACAGCTTTTAGCTGTTGTGCATTAGTTACCGTACCTGCACCGATTAAAGAATCAGGCACTTCATCGGCAATTCGCTTAATCACGTCAATGGCCGCTGGTGTACGTAAGGTTACTTCTAGCACTTTGATACCACCTTCCATTAGCGCTTTCGCCAGAGGTACCGCTTTTTCTACGTCATTGATAACCAACACAGGTACAACTGGGCCGGCCGCAAAAATTTCCTCTGGAGAGGTTTTCCATTTCGATGTCATAATTTAGCTCGCTGTATTTTGATTCAGATATGCAGCCGCACCTAATAGACCATGATCAGGCTCTGCAATTAAAAAGGTGGGAATGTCTTTCACGTAATGCTTCATTTGCCCCTTTGCTTCAAAACGCGCTCTAAAGTCACTGTTTTGAATAAACTCAGGGAAACGGTTGGCAATGCCACCACCAATGAAGATACCGCCTGTTGTCGCCATATTAAGGGCTAGATTACCTGCAAAGCTTCCCATTATGCGACAGAACTGCGTTAAAGTGGCTTCTGCTATCTTGCAGGCTCCGTTTAGTGCAGCTTCGGTGATTTGCGCTGGCTCAGTAAATGCTACCGGTGCAGACGCATCGTTAGCTAACGCGGTATAGATGTTGTGTAAACCACGGCCAGACATGACTTCTTCAGCAGACGCTCGGCCTAATGTTGTTTGTAGATGACGCCATACCACTACATCAGTCTCATCAACGGGAGCAAAATCGACATGACCGCCCTCACCATCCAGGGTTTGCCAGCCTGACGAGGTCATGGTGATGTGCTCAACACCTAATCCCGTCCCAGGCCCGAAAACAGCAATATTGCCATTTTCTTTCGCTATGCCTTCACCAATTTGAACGACTTGGTCTTCGCCTAATACAGGCAAGGAGTGCGCTACCGCAGTAAAGTCGTTTATCACAAATAATGCGTCTAACTTAAGCTGAGTGCGCAAGGCATTTTGTGAAAATGCCCAGCTGTGATTGGTCATTTCGACCTGATCGCCAAGTACCGGACAAGCTATGGCAATACAACCTTGAGTAAAGTTGTATTGCGGCATGTCAGCAAAGTATTGTCCTATAGCTAAATCAATGCTGGCAAAGTCGTTACACATGTATTTTTTAATGTCAGCGACACCTGAGTCGGTTACTCTCGCAACACGAATGTTCGTTCCGCCAACATCAGCCACAAACTTCTGACTCATTACGCTTGCTCCTGCGTGTAAAACAGTGAACACGCACCTTCTTCAGCGCCAGTTAGAATGGCTCGCATACCTGCAAACATTTCGCGTCCCATACCAACATGGTGTTTAGCCAAGCTAGCAGGCGCAGCTTCACGAGCAGCTAGCGTTTCTTCATCGACATGTAAGGTAAGCGCACCAGTTTCTGTGTTTAGCTCTATAATGTCGCCCTCGTGCACTTTAGCAAGTAGGCCGCCCTTATACGCTTCTGGAGTCACGTGGATTGCAGCTGGTACCTTACCTGACGCACCAGACATTCGTCCGTCTGTAACAAGCGCAACCTTAAAGCCACGGTCTTGCAGCACGCCTAGCGGAGGCGTCAAGCGGTGAAGCTCTGGCATACCAATCGCTGATGGGCCTTGGAAGCGAACAACAACAATGCAGTCTTTATCTAGCTTGCCAGATTTAAACGCGTAATCCAGTTCAAACTGATCTTCAAAAACAACCGCAGGCGCTTTAATAGTGCAATGTGGTGTAGGTAGCGCTGACGTTTTGATTACGCCTCGGCCAAGGTTACCGTCAAGCACGCTTAAACCACCATCAGGTTTGAACGGTTGTTCTACCGTTGCGAGTACTTCTTTATCGAGTGATTCAGTTGGGCCATCGCGCCATTCTAGTTCACCGTCTTTAAGCACAGGCTCTTTGGTGTAGAAATCTAAGCCTTCACCCACAATCGTTTTTACGTCGTTGTGAAGAAGTCCAGCATCAAGCAGCTGTTTGATAAGCAGTGCCATACCGCCCGCAGCCACAAAGTGGTTAATGTCTGCAGAGCCGTTAGGATAAATACGGGTAAGCAAAGGAACAGCGTTTGAAATATCTGAGAAGTCATCCCAGTTCACGATATAGCCAGCGGCACGAGCAACAGCAATAAGGTGCATCGTGTGGTTAGTTGAACCACCTGTAGCTAATAGACCAACAAGGCCATTTACAATCGCTTTAGCATCGACAATATGACCGATTGGCGTGTAGTTATCGCCAAGATCTGTTAGGCGCGTTGCTTGAACAGCAGCGGCTTTTGTTAGTGCATCACGTAACGGCGTGCCTGGGTTAACAAATGAAGAGCCAGGTAAGTGCAAGCCCATCATTTCAACCACTAACTGGTTAGAGTTCGCGGTACCGTAAAAAGTACAGGTCCCTGCAGAGTGATAAGACTGAGACTCTGCTTCAAGTAGTGCATCACGGCCTACTTTGCCTTCTGCAAATTCTTGGCGAACCCGCGCTTTCTCTTTGTTTGGTAAACCCGATGGCATTGGGCCGGCTGGCACAAATACTGTTGGTAGGTGACCAAAGGTAAGTGCCCCCATTAGTAGACCAGGTACGATTTTATCGCAAATACCTAGCATCAATGTGCTATCAAACATGTTGTGCGAAAGTGCGATGGCCGCGCCTTGAGCAATGTTGTCACGACTCATTAGGCTCAAGTCCATACCAGACTGACCTTGGGTAACACCATCACACATTGCAGGCACACCACCCGCGAACTGAGCAACACTGCCTACTTCTTTCACGGCGTCTTTAATAAGCGCAGGGTAAGTTTCGTAAGGCTGGTGCGCAGAAAGCATATCGTTGTATGCAGACACAATAGCCACGTTGGCTTTTGTCATTGAGCGAAGATCGGATTTTTCACTTGTCCCACAGGCAGCAAAGCCATGGGCAAGGTTACCACATGACAACACGCCACGATGAGGCCCCTGACGACGTGCTTCTTCGATTTTTTCTAAGTACGCTTTACGCGTCTCTTTACTACGCTCGATAATTCGTTGCGTAACTTCAGCAATTTTTGGATTCATGTTTGTCTCCTATGGCGCCCACATCAAGGTAACCGGCGCTCGGTTAACAACGGCTGTGATGGGCTTTTGCGCTTCGGTGGCATTGTCAATAGCGTCAAGCAATACTTGCTTCTTCTTTTCGCCCGTTAAATGCAAAAAGATATTTCGACTATTAAGTAACGCAGGCAGCGTTAATGAAATACGTTGATGAGGTGCTGTTGTAGGTTGAACAGCAATGCAGGTTCTGCCGCTGCTCATATCTAAACCGTCAAGTACTTGCTCAGAACAAGGGAAAAGCGATGCAGTGTGACCGTCTTCCCCCATGCCAAGAATTAATGCATCAAAAGGCTGCGACATACTAGCTAAGTTAGACTCAGCAGCATTCACGCCTTCATTTGCATCATCAGCATCGCTTTTAAGTTCGATAAAACGTGCTGCTGCGGCTTTATTTTGAATTAAGTTATTTTTTACTAAGCTGGTATTGCTGGCCTCATGACCTTCTTCAACCCAGCGTTCGTCGGCAAGCGTTACATCAACCTTATCCCACTCAAGTTCGGTTTCGCTTAGCTGCTTGAAAAGCGCAAGGGGCGTACGACCGCCACTCACGATAAGCGATGCACGACCACGAGTTTTTATCCCTGTTTTTAAAATACTCACCAAGTCTTGCGCAAAGGCGTCGGTAAGTGCGTCAGGTGTTTCAAATGATAGAGTTGTTAATGCCATATTATTTTTTCTTCCCTGTTTTACTTTCGTACCAGCTGCGATTTTCTCTAGCTAAAAGGCCAATAGAGTCAACCGGACCCCATGTGCCTGCTTGATAAGGCTCTGGTGGCTCGCTTGACTGCTTCCACGCTTCGAGGATTGAATCTACCCATGTCCAGGCCTGTTCGATTTCATCTCGGCGTACGAATAGCGCCTGATTACCTAGCATAACTTCAAGCAGCAGTTTCTCATACGCATCAGGAATGCGCTCATCGGCAAACGCCTCAGAGAAGCTTAGGTTAAGCTTAGATTTTTGAAGGTCCATAGAGCCTGAACTGGTTAAGCCAGGTACTTTGTTCATAACGGTGATTTCAACACCTTCGTCAGGCTGTAAGCGAATAACCAGTTTATTCGGCGGAAGGTTTTTAAAGCTATCGCCAAATAAGTTGTGCGGCTGACGCTTGAAGTAAATAACAACTTCACTCACCTTGGTTGGCATACGTTTACCGGTGCGTAGGTAAAACGGCACACCCGCCCAACGCCAGTTGTCGATCTCGGCTTTAATCGCAATAAAGGTTTCTGTTTTACTTTGCGTATTGGCACCTTCTTCTTCAAGGTACCCAGGTACTTCCTCGCCCTTCACAAAGCCAGAGGTGTACTGACCGCGAACCGTGCTTTCGTTAATATTGAACGAATTGATAGGACGCAGCGCCTTAAGCACTTTCAGCTTTTCGTCACGAATGCTGTCAGCGTCAAGCGTAGTTGGCGGCTCCATTGCTACCAAGCTCAAGATTTGAAGTAAGTGGTTTTGAACCATGTCACGCATTTGACCTGCGTCATCAAAGTAACCCCAACGACCTTCAATACCCACTGATTCAGCGACTGAAATTTGAACATGGTCAATACAGTTATGATCCCAGTTTGTCGCGAAAATAGAGTTTGCGAAACGCAGTGACACTAGGTTAAGAACGGTCTCTTTACCTAGGTAATGGTCTATACGATAAATTTGTTTTTCATCGAAGTACTCAGCCACTTGTTCGTTGATAACTTTTGACGATTCCAAATCGTGACCGATTGGTTTTTCAAGTACAACGCGTACGCTTGAATCGATGATTTTACAGCTGTGCAGACCACGGCATATATCGCCGTATATAGCAGGAGGTGTTGCTAAGTAACACACCATGGTGCGGTTTGGGTTAACATGGTCGTCGAGAACACAGTAGCTACCAACATCTTTCATGTCGACGCAGGCATAATGCAAGCGAGCTTTCATGCGCTCCCAAGTTTCTTCACACAGGTTCTTTTCGCCAAACTTAACCAAGTTAGCGTGCACTTCTTCTATATACGTGTCCAGCTCCATCTCTTGACGCGCAACACCAACAATGGTGGTGTCTGGGTGCATCAAGTTCGCTTTCTCAAGCTGATATAAAGAAGGCAATAACTTGCGTCGTGAAAGATCTCCCAGCGTACCAAAAAGCACAAAATCACAGGGTTCGTAGGAATTATCCAATACCATATTCGTCGACCTTTTAAATGTATGTGTTCGCGGTGTATTGTACAGTTATTTACAACACCAACGACTATTTTTACCGTATAGTTAACACCAAATGTAGTAAAATTACAACTTGAACCAACTATAGGATCTGATTCTTTACAGTTTCCTTAAGTTTACCTGCATTTACCCTGTTAGAAACAACAAAAATTGTCAAAAAATTACATTTTTCTTGTCACAGTCGTCACATTGGGTACTATTACCCCTGTACCTTACAATAAATTGTGCCAACTAATTGCTATATATGTATGAACATTTTATAGAAAAAATTACACAAAATCAAGCCGCGTTCAGTAAATCAGAGAAGAAGGTAGCAGAAGTAATTCTCGCTAACCCTCAAACTGCCATTCACTCTAGTATAGCAACCCTCGCTAAGATGTCGGATGTTAGTGAACCGACCGTAAATCGATTCTGTCGAAGACTCGACACAAAAGGGTTTCCAGACTTTAAATTACATTTAGCGCAGAGCCTAGCTAACGGCACGCCTTATGTTAACCGACACGTTGATGAAAACGACAGTCCAGACGAATATACTAATAAAATATTCGAATCGACTATGGCATCGCTGGAAGTAGCGCGCCAGTCAGTTGATGTTAATGTCGTCAATCGCGTTGTCGACTTGCTTACCCAAGCACAGAAAATCTCTTTCTTTGGGCTTGGCGCATCAGCGTCAGTTGCTCACGATGCACTTAATAAGTTTTTCCGCTTCAATGTACCTGTTGTTTACTTTGAAGATATTCTGATGCAGCGAATGAGCTGCATGAACTGTTCAGCCGGCGACGTAGTTGTACTTATTAGTCACACGGGACGCACAAAAAGTTTGGTCGAGATTGCCCAGATAGCGCGCATGAACGACGCCACCGTTGTGGGCATTACTTCTGCGGAAAGCCCTTTAGCGCAAGAGTGTAGCTATGTGCTATCTCTAGAGGTGCCTGAAGACACGGACATGTACATGCCGATGGCATCACGCATTGCCCAACTGACGCTTATCGACGTGCTGGCAACAGGCTTTACCCTGCGTCGTGGTAATAAATTCAGAGAAAACCTAAAGCGCGTGAAAGACACACTGCGTGGATCTCGCTACGAAAAGCGTGGCGATTAGCGTTAGCCGTAACTGATCATTGTAGGTTTTATCACCGTACAAATAATAGGCTTATAAATATAACGAAAACGCCTAACTGGTCGAGCCAGTTAGGCGTTTTTCTTTATTTCATTCACATTTTTGTCAAATTAAACTATTATTCTGTAATAAAATTACGTAAAGCGATTACAGGCGTGCCGTTAAGAAGCACTGCCTATCACTCTTTGTCTTTTCTAACTTAGAAACAGCGACGGAATCACATGACCAGAAGAACGAAAATTCTTGCCACCCTAGGACCTTCAACCGACTCTTTAGAAAAAATTCAGGCGTTAATAGCCGCCGGCGCAAATACGGTGCGCATGAACTTTTCCCACGGCCAGGCTGAAGATCACATCGAGCGTGCAAAGCGCGTACGCGAGGCAGCGAAGAACTTAGGAAAGTATGTAGCAATATTAGGTGACCTGCAGGGCCCTAAAATTCGTGTTGCACGCTTTGCTGAAGGCGCTGTTCGTTTGGAGGTAGGTGCGAAGTTCATTCTCGACGCTGAGCTAGGGCGAGACGAAGGCGATATTAACCAGGTAGGCATCGACTATAAAGCCCTACCTGATGATGTCTCTGCGGGTGATATCTTGCTTCTTGACGATGGTCGCATTCAATTAAGAGTAACCGGTGTTGAAGGTCGTAAAGTAATTACCGAAGTAACGGTAGGTGGTAAACTTTCAAACAATAAAGGCATTAACCGTCAAGGCGGTGGTCTTTCTGCCGATGCGCTTACTGAAAAAGATAAAGAAGACATTAAAACGGCCGCTAAAATTGGCGTTGACTATCTAGCGGTATCGTTTCCGCGTAGCGGAGCAGACCTAAACTACGCACGGGAGCTTGCAGAAGCTGCAGGTTGCTACGCAAAAATTTGTGCAAAGGTTGAACGTGCTGAAACCGTAGCTTCTGACGAAGCCATGGACGATATTATCGTAGCCTCTGATGCTGTAATGGTAGCTCGCGGTGATTTGGGTGTAGAAATTGGAGACGCAGAACTTGTTGGCGTTCAGAAAAAACTTATCGCCCGTTCACGTCAGTTAAATAAAGTGGTTATTACTGCGACCCAGATGATGGAGTCGATGATCGATAGCCCTATGCCAACACGTGCTGAGGTAATGGATGTAGCAAACGCTGTACTAGATGGTACAGATGCCGTCATGCTTTCTGCTGAAACCGCTGCGGGTAACTTCCCTATTGAGACTGTTGCTGCAATGGCCCGTGTTTGTGAAGGCGCAGAAACTCACCCAAGCGTGAAGATTTCTAAGCACCGCATGGATCAGCAGTTCTCATCAACGAGCGAGTCAATTGCACTGTCTGCAGTATACGCGGCAAACCACCTTTCAAGCGTTAAAGCGATTGTAGGCTTAACGGAAAGCGGCACTACGCCAACCTTAATGTCGCGCATTACTACGTCGCTTCCAATCATTGCGATGTCTCGTCACGAGTCAACACTTAATACTATGGCACTTTGCCGCGGCGTTAAGCCTGTTTACTTTGACTCATCAAACAGCGAGCCGGGTAAACTGAAGTACGACGTCATTGCTTCGCTAAAAGAGAAAGGGTTAGTCGAAAGTGGCGACAGCATCATCTTAACCTACGGCGATGAGATGGAAAAAGTGGGCGCAACGAACACATTGAAAATTGTTGAAGTGGAATAAAACCACTCGGGTATTAAAGCGAAGCAAATGCTTCGCTTTTTTTTGCCTAAAATCTGCTGATACTTCAGCACACGCCAAAAAATAAGCAATCGGGCGTTTTTATTCTTTAATCTAAAGCGCCAAAACCGCTACATATATACCTAACTGATAATTAGTCAGAGCGATAATAACAAGGATAAGCATGAACAGTATTAAAAACATTTTCCGTTACTCGATAAAGGTAATCACACTAGCGTTAATGCTTACAGGCGTAGTGTGGGGAAACACGACTGTACAAACTGCAATGAAGAGTACAGAGGTAAGCACCCAAGTGGTACCTTTACAACCTATTATGATACAAGGCCCTATGCCCATAGAAGCGGAATATTTCGCCGCGCTTTTAGACAATGTAAACATTGAGTATTCGGGCAATGCCGTATTCTACCGAGGTACATTAGACGGCTACCCTATCGTCGTGGCGAAAACCGGCAAAGGACTTGAAAATACGGCAGCCGCCACAGCAATAGGTATAGAAAGATACCGTCCACGTCTTATCATTAACCAAGGTACATCAGGTGGTCATGACCCAGATTTAAACGTAGGCGATATAGTCCTTGGCGAACGCAGCGTGAACGCATCAAACTTTAAAACCCAAAAACTTGCTAAGGGTGAAGGTTCAAAGCCATTTCAATGGCTACCTATGGATCTTATGGCCTCAGAGAAAAGTGCTGGTGAAGGCAGTAGCGCTAAAGACGCTGAAAAGCTACGCTTTTACCTTGGTGATAAGACGCTGATTGCGCTGGCTTCATCACTTTCTTCGTCATATAAACGGGGTAAGGTTGTGACAGGTACTATTGGCAGCGGCAACTTTTGGAATAACGAGATAGACAGGATAGCTTGGTTACACAAAAACATGGGCACTAGTGTTGAAGAGATGGAAACCTCTGCAGCCGCACAAATTGCCCATACATACCACACACCGTTTTTAGGTATCCGCGTGTTATCAAATAATATTACTAATCACGGTGAATACGACCCCACTACGGCGAAAGATTGCCAAGCGTTTGTCGCTGACGTGGTAAAAGCGTACATCAAGTCGTTAAATTAAATAAACTAGATGCCTAATTTCGCAATGAAAAAGACCCCTTGTTAGGGGCCTCTCGTTAAATTGCTTGGGCGGTATAAATTTCCGCTTCTTTCGAAACATCGTTTGCGTACTGCATTAGATGATGACTTAAGATGTTGTCAGCGCGCTCGACAAACTCATCTCGCTTAAACTTCCACCCGCGCAGGTCAGCTTGTTTTGCTTGGGCAATATAAAAGTCTAAACGGGTTTTTCTTAGTAGGTGCGCTTTGTTCTTCAAGTCGAATTCGACTAATGAAAACCTTCTCTCAACTTTCTGTATATCAGCGTGAAGGGGGCGCTCTACGTCATCGGCCGTTGCTTGGCTTACAGACAGTTTCCCCTGCCCTAACACACCAACTACAACAATAAGTGCAGAAACTACAATACCTGAATATATCCACTTTAATAAGTTCATGTCTCACTCCTTGAACCAATTTTAAACTGCGTTGGTTTTTACCAAGTACCCATGCATTAATTAGGGCACTCTTTCTAGCTATGCGTTTATACACATCGCTTTTCGCAGGTTGAAGTTCATTGTCTAGCTGCGACTAATACTCAAAGGAAAGCAGCTTTCATACCATATAAATTTATTATTAGAATCAAAAGGATATGAAAATTAACCACTACACCAAAACCTGTAGAAGGAACTTTCTACACGCTTTAAGAGAAAATTTACCCTGTCTATTCTGCATATTGTTTAAGTAACAACTACTGACCTAAAAATACTAAAGAAGATATAGCGTTTTGCGCATATTTGGTATTACCAAAAGGTTTACTTTTTAGGCACAACGACCTATCCACATTAGACATTAGTAGGAAAATAACCGGCCATAATACAGCTGATATCATTAACCTACAGGGAATAGTTTCGCCCTTCTCCCCTTTAAAACTAGAAGTTAACAACACTTTGAAATTGGTTTGCATTAACGCTAAATCGGCCTTACACATAAAAAACTAAAACCCAAATCTGGCCTTACCTAAATTATAAACATTAGTATAAGTGAATAAGGTAAGCCCCTGCCCAACAAGAGGTTTCAATGTATCGCTTTAAAGGAAAATCTAAGTCCCCTACGTTATGGAAATATGCAGCTTCCCTATGGGTGGCACTCACGTTTGCATTTTCTAACACGAGTATAAGTGAGGAGTTAAAACCCGCAGACAAATTCGATTTAAGTGAGTGGAAAATTACACTGCCTACCGATAATGATGAAAACGGCAAAGTCGATGAAGTGTCGGTAAAGACGCTAACGGAAATGAAATAGAATTCGATATGCTGCAAGATGGCGAGCGGTGGCAAATTGTTGAAGTGCAGCGGGATATGACTATGGAAGATTTACCTTCCGCTGTACAAACACTTATCAAGAAGCAGGAAAACTCTGATCAAGTTAGGCGTATCATTGAAAGTAAGCAATACGGCACTGACATTACGATTTATGAATTTTATCTTGTGGCAGAAAATGGCACTGAATCCCGTAAAGAAATTAAATCTGAAAATGATGAAGTTGTCTTGTTGGATGAAGAGTGGAAACATTAGTTATGTCGGTGTGCTAACCATTCTACCTTACTTACGTCAGGCAAGAAAAAAGGGGCGAGCGCCCCTTTTTCCATTAAGTCGAATAAAGAAACCCTTAATTCATTGCAGTTTCAGTAACAACACGTAGGTCACTTTCAACGTCTTTAACATCTGACGCGTTTTTAGCAATTTCCACTGCTAGGTCACGCTCAGCGTCGGAATCAACTTCGCCAGTCAGTGTTACTACACCGTTTTCTACGTCAACATCTATGTCGAAGCCCGAAATGTCGGTGTCCATTAATAGACGAGTTTTTATAACTGTTGCAATTTTTGCATCTGTCAATTCACTCGTACCTTCCTCTACGCCTTCTTCCATGTCATCTGACATGTCAGAATGCATATCGTTATCAGCAACAACGGTAAGCTTATTGTCTACAGAAGTTACACCGTCGATATTTGCTACTAGCTCTTCTGCCAGTTTTTTATCGACAGAGTTTTCTACTTTACCGGTTAAAACGACGTTACCGTTTTTAACGTCTGTATTAATGTCAAAAGAGTCAAGGTTGCCGTTAAATAACAGCGTCGCCTCGGCTTTACCGTCTATCCATGCGTCTTTGGCACCTTTTTCCCATTTATTATCTGTGTCCATATCACCTGCATATGCAGCAGTAGTTAAAGATGTGGCAACAATCATCGAAAGTATTGAACGTTTCATAACATTTCTCCTTTGTCGAAACTCGAACTTAGCGATGCCAGAACCTTGCCAACAAAATAAAACATTGAAATCATTAATTTTTGTTGATTATTTGTCACCATACTCTACCCCACTGATTGCAAACTTTGCCTTAGGTCGAGAATTTTTTACTTGATGATTTTGCGGTTATCAAAGGTGGTCTGATTGTTAAATAGGTAGTTGAGTAGGTAGTTGAGTAGCTAGTTAAGTTGATCGATGAGTTAATGCTTGAATAATGTAACGAGCAAGCGAAGTACAACAAGGAAGATTAAACTGATTTAACAAAATCCGCGTAATGATAGCTGGCATAGTTTCGATACTTCAATTAACTAAGGTATCGAACACTTTTCTTAATATATCGCTATTGTCTGCAGTTAACTCTGATGCAGATTAAAGACAAGCAAGACACTTAATTTTAAATCAAGGACGCCCAAAAGATGGATATTGCGCTCATTATCGCATCGCTACTCTTTATAATAGTCAGCTTTACCCCGTTACTTCCTTCTTCCCATTGGTTAGTGAGAGTGTGGGAATTTCCGCGTCTTCAAATTTCCGTTATTATAGGTTTCCTGCTTATATGCCACGTGGTTAATTGGCCTTCTACCAATATTCCTTTTTTCGTTAACGCATTAGCCGTAAGTGGCTTAACAATAAGCCTTGTTTACCAAATTATCTGGATTATTCCCTACACGCCGTTTTACAAGCGTGAAGTTACTAGAATAAAAAACGCGAAACCACAAGACACCCTCAGCGTGTTGTCTAGCAACGTGTATATGCCCAATAATGATTTTCGTAAACTTATTGAGCATGTTAGAAATAAGCAGCCTGATTTTTTGGTTACGCTAGAATCCAACGAGAAATGGCAAAAAGGGATTAGCGAAATTGAATCGGAATACCCTTATCGAAAATTTTGTGCGTTAGAAAACCTCTATGGTATGCACTTGTACAGTAAGATCCCTTTTGAAGAGGCCACATTGAACTTCTTGATTGAGGATGATGTACCGTCAATGAAAGTGAAAATAAAGCACAAAGGTAAAGATGCGTTACTCTATTTTCTTCATCCGAAACCGCCTAGCCCTACAGAAAATACTTACGCGAAGCCGCGGGACATTGAGTTAACGGTAGTGGGCGAAGAAATAGCTAAAACAGAAGGGCCGATAATTGTAGCGGGCGACCTTAATGACGTAGCCTGGTCTCCTACCACCCGTAAATTTAAAAAAATTAGCGGGCTATTAGACCCAAGAGAGGGGCGTGGCTTTTATAATACATTCCACGCTAAGTACCCGTTAGTAAAATGGCCCCTTGACCATGTATTTCACTCTAGGCACTTTGCGCTCGTTCATATTGAAAAATTAGAGGGCATTGGCTCTGACCATTACCCTTTATACACGGAGCTCGCGTTTATTGAACAGTAAACCTATAAGCGCGAACCAAACTATTGTTTGTTTTTAGTGAGAGCCTCTGTGTTCTACACACCACATTAGGCTTTCGCATGCGTCTTCGCGCCTTTTAAAATGCGCTAAGCCGATAAGCTTCCCTTCTCTGGGCCAAACAGCTTGGTCAAGTACCCTTTGCTCTTCCTCTGACAGCTGGTCAGTGTCTAAAACAATCTCTATTGCTTTCTTGTTTGGCTTGATAAGCGTTGGATTCGCCGCCTTAACAAGCGAAGACTTCACACAAATATACTCGCGCTTAACCGGATCGCGTACCACGCCAATCAAGTCGTCATCGCAAATAATAGCTGGCCACCCCTCTGATATCCGGCTTTGACCGAACATAATAAGCGTGAAAGCAACGAGCACAAAAAGCGTTAGGCCGATAAATTGCGTACTTAAATCTGGCGCCACACTAATGATGACGCCGACAACAGCGGCAAAAAATATCCAACCACCAAACACCCGACGCATTGCGTTAGGAGAAATACCCGATATGACATCCACGACTTTAAGCGATTGCTTGTCGTACTGCCTTATAATTACAGACGATTGTGATTCCACAGCCTTTGTCCACCGAAGAAAAAGAAATACCTAAATTAATACGTTACAAGTAAGGCTGAAGATTTACCTACACTCAGACCGAACAACTCTTAGAAAAGAACCCCAAGTTTTTCGATAAACAACGTGTTTAATGATACATGTAGGGACATTTAAATTGTTGAATTGTAATGCTTAAACCTACTATCAAAGCATAGCAAAATAAGAGGCTGGGGCAAAGCTATTGCGTTTGCTTTGTAAATTTTTCTCCTTCTTTGCACCTATTGCTCGCTTGCGCGAGTAACCAATAGCGAAATTGCCACAAAAAAGAAAAATAAATCATAACTTTCAACAACTTAAATATTGGGAACGCACCTTGCTTACTACGAAAGTATAACGTGCAAGGTGCACCGTTGAAGCTAATAAGCATTCACAGGGTTATCAAAGGAGGTTGAGTATGCGTTCGCCAGTAAGTGCAGTAACTATTGTTAAAAGTAGAACCGAAAAACTTTGCAATTTAATTTCGCAACTGGAGCAGTGCTCTCCAACGCCTGACGAGCTTGTACTCGTTTGGATGGCCCCACCGTCAGACCTTTCGCTGATTAAAAGCGATAAATTCGACATCGTGCACAAGTTTACAACGCAAGGCGAATTACCCATTGCGAAAGCGCGAAACAAAGGTATGCAAGCAGCTAAACATGCAAACCTCGCATATTTAAACGTTGATGCCGTGATTTCGCCATCACTATTTAGAGATGGTTTGCTGGCTTTAAAGGACAACTCAGTAGTTTTTACTTCAGTAGTCTTTTTACCCAGTGAACGCTGCAATAAGACTTATTCAGACATTTCAAAAAATGAACAGCAAATTGGTTATCTAGCGAGTAACGATGAAACGTTGCCGGAAGATGATAACAACGAAATACCTTCGAGAGAAAAGGAAAACCATCATGGAAAGTTTAGTGACGATAGTATTTGTTCTACAGTGTTTTTTATTCGTAAGGCAGACTTTCAGAAAACCGGCGGCTTCGATGAAGGCTACGCGGGTTTCGGACTAAACGACGAAGACTTTTTTACTAATTGCCGAGCGTTAGGATATTCACTCGAGCAATTACCTACCCGCACGTTTGCGCCGCAGCGCCCTAACTATCAATGTCCGGTAAATCATTTGTTGGACTTTGTGCATAACGCCCAGCGTTTTTATTCGAAATGGGGCTTTTACCCTTGCGAAAATGTGCTTAATGCCTATGCAGAAGAAGGCTATATCAACGCAGACTTTAAAGCGAATGGTGTGAAGATAGTTCAGCTTCCTGAACATGAAGACGAGGCGGCTATAACCCCCTCTGTAGATACTTTAAGCCCTAGTTCTAACGCTAATACAGTCGCATTCACCTCTTTTCATTCGCCGGCTAAAAACCAAGAGGTTTTAAGCACAACGGCTTGAACACGTAGGAAAGGAGATATGGAATGTCTATAGTAAAGCCGGACTTAGAAGCCCGTTTTCTCTCCTTCGTGGGGGACGATGAGTTTCCCTGCGTAGGGGCTAAAAGCGCGCTTACTAAGCAACAAATTCATATAAATCAGTATGATGATTTTCGCTGTGATTCCAACGAAACTGACATTTTGGCGTCCATCCACAAATTCGTAGAAACGTTTACGTTAAAGCGCGATATGTACTCTTCACTTGTTGTTACCTTTGAGCAGCCTGATACGATTAGCGAGAGCGAATTTGATAAAGTGCTCTGGGAAAAACTACAACGCCTGCACGAAGTGGATGCCTGTTTAAAGTCTTGGGATAGTAAAGTTTCCAGCGATCCACACAGTGCGCAATTTAGTTTAAGTTTAGGCGGAAAAGGTTTTTTCGTTATCGGCTTACACCCAAATGCGTCGCGTAAAAGTCGACGCTTTTCCAACCCCGCTATTGTATTTAACTTACACGAACAGTTTGAGCTATTGCGAGATCAAAAGCGCTTTGAAGCATTTAGAGATCATATCAGGAAGCGTGATGCCGCCTATTGCGGCAGTAAAAACACGTTGTTAGCAAACCACGGCGATAGCTCAGAAGTTTACCAGTACAGTGGAAAGAAACATTCAGAAAATTGGGAATGCCCGTTTAAACAGGTAAAACATCAATCTTCATAAAGACAAAAAGGTCCAGTATGAGACAAACAATTCAGCCAAGAAGCGGTACAGCATTTACGATTAAAAAAGGCGAACTGCTGAAAGTAATCGACCCAGAAGGGGAACAAGTGGCCGACCTTTATGCATTTAATGAGCATGACAAAGAAGAGTTTATTTCTTCGGGTCGAAGCCTAGATTACAACGAAAGTATTCAATTTAAAAAAAGCAGCAAACTTTATTCGAATCGAAGTAATGTGATGTTTGAAATTGTAGAGGACACGGTAGAGGACCACGATTTCCTTTTAACCCCTTGCAGCGTTGACACGTTCAAACACTTTTACCCAGATGAAGCACCTGTGCCAGGCTGTCACGGTAACCTCGTTGCAGCGTTCTCAGAGTTCGATATTCCTGAACATCATGTGTGTACTACCTTCAATACGTTTATGAATGTAGAGGTAGACAGTGCAGGGAAAATTGCCGTGTTACCACCGAAAAGTAAAGCTGGCGACTATACCGTATTTGAAGCGAAAATGGATATGATTGTAGGTCTTACCGCATGCTCAGCCGGTGAATCGAACAACTTCAGGTATAAGCCTATCCAATTTGAAATTTTGCCCGCGAACACACTTTAGTTCACGAGCAAACGCTCACTTTTAGACTGAACTTTAAGCGCTATCGCGTTTCTGCGATAGCGCTAGGCGCTTCAGCTTGCCAGTTAAGACGCATATCCCACTTAAAACGGTGTTCAGGCTTAAGCGGGGGCTGCTCTGCATCTATCGTGCTGAGTACATTCGTCGCTTCAGTGAGCGTTGCGTCACGACCAAACAAATAGCTTTGCTCTTTCACGATAGTTAAATAGGCTTTATTAAGCGCATAAGCGCGCTCTGGTGAAGGCGTAATGATGTCGTACACTGATTTGGCACGCTGTACTTCTTCGACTTTCACCATGCCTTTTTCATCAAACCATTTAGCAAGCATCTCGCCGTTTTGACGGAATTCATCACCACCACCGACCCGCTCCATATACGTCAAAAACTCACCTTTTTCTTCATTGATATTCGGCACGTCTTCAATTTCTTTAAGGTTAATGTAACCCCACCCTGCTTGGCCTGGTACTTTTCGAGCAAAGGAGAAAGTTTGATCGAAGGTAGAGCCCACAGTCTTGTGACAGCCATTACAAAACGCGAGTTCTTGGTCGTGTTGGGCCCGAAGCTCGCCCTGTTCGTTTTCGATGAAACCATTGATGGTCCAGCCAAAGCCATTATCAATACCTTTTTCACCTAAATAACGGGTTTGAGGCAGCTTCTCAAAGTGCTTATCTTTTGCCTCAGCATAATAGGCAGAAGCGAGGCTCTCACGGCTTCTAAACATGTGCTTTTTCATGTAGCGTACTTCTTTCATACGCGGTGCATTGTATATAGTGCCATCTTCATCGACACCGATATAGCGCACGGTATGTAAGAATTCTGTGCCTTCAGGGTAAAGCATATGGGCGAGCGGAACTGCTCTTGCATCGCCAACATAATGAGAGGAACGGGCAATTTCAGTCACTGATTTTGTGAGCTTACCGTCTTGGTTTACGTCAATGTTCAGTACTAATTCATTGACCGGCGCTACAGTTAATGTATCAAGCTCTTTAAGCGCCATTTCAACCAAGCTTAGGTTCAATGTATAGATAGCCTTGTTGTACTCCCCATTTAGCGTTTGAAAGTCATCAGGAAGCCTGATCATGGCGTCGCCTGTCGAACCATTAGTCGGCCAAAACGTACTTGGGAAAGGCTTGTAATTATAAGACACCCACCCGCTTCCATCTTTCGCGAAGCCGTCTTTATCAAACGCGTTGTCAGCAGAACTGAGGTTTTCAATGCGCATATAATCAGGCATGACATCTTTTTCTAACGACGCCGTATAATTATCTTCTTTTACATATTTTTTGATCGTTGCGTCGTCAATACCCGCTATAAGCGACGTACGGTCAATAAACAGGTTCTTCCAGCTATTCGTTAACCCCACATCGGAAAATTCATAATTACCCTGTAGCGTACCATCACCCATTTGATTAGGACGCTTCTCTATCGAATCGTAACTTTGGTGACATGCATAGCACGGGTTGTTAACCCCGTCGGTCTTGGTATAGCACTGGGGAGGGATCACAGATTCAGGGTTATACACTTCATTATGCTCAATATACGCAAGAGCGGGAATATCGTCCCCTTCTCGGTATGGGTAGGAATGTGCGCTATCGGCATCTTTTTGAGCCGATGAAGGCCCGTCTCCATTGGCAGAGTAAGTACTTGCGCTTACTCCGGTATTTGATTGATTGCTTAAATCAGCACTTGTGCTTTCAGTGCATCCTGCACTGATAAGTAGTGAAAGCAGAATGCCTGCACCTGGAATTATTTTTAGTATTTTCATAATCGTCACAACGGAAAAAAGCCGGGCGCGTAAACACCCGGCGTATTTTAAATTAAAAAGAAAACTTACTTATCTGCTGGTTCATACATCCACAGCGTGTTGTTTTCTTGGAAACCGTCTTCACCGATAAGAATACGGCCGTCGTTCATGACTACAACGTTATCTGGTTGAGAAAGCTGCTCAACGTCACAACGCTCTGCACCAGTTAGGCTTGAGCGGTAAGTACCGCCCATTACAACAGGTTCAATACGCGTAATGTTATAGCCTGCTTCAAGCTTAGCGCGGTATACACCACCGCAGTCTTTTACCCGGGCAGATAGCTGCATGTCGCCTTCACCGTCAACCATCGTGTTGTCGATATCTGCAATGCCAATGTAAAGGTATGCATTCTCGACAACTTCACCTTCAATGGTATCGACCCCCTCAACCGCTTCTTTTGCGCGCTTCTGGTTAATAGAGATACCTTCCAGCTTTCTCCACTCTGCCGTTGCTCCTTTAAGTCGCGCTGCGGCGCGGCTTTCAAGGAAAGCAACACGGTTATCCATTGGCTCTCCCGCAGTTACGCTTGAACCACCCTCTTCTACTGTGGGGTAAGTCGCATCGCCGTCTGCCCATGCTTGAACGTCAGCCAAGGTGATATACGAGCTTTGGCCGTCCACGTAGTCGTCCGTTCCAATACCGTTGTATTCGTCAATCCACGCGCGAATTGTCATATTATCGCCACTTGCCAATTCAACCCACTCAACAGCGAAGCCCGTTGTCGCTGGGTCGTTTTGACCCGCATCTTGGGTAAGTTTAGCGCCGTAAAGCGTACCTGCTGATAAGTCTTCTGCTGTGTCTGCTACAAATTTGAACAGCACGCCGCCGGTATCATCTTGTGAAAGATAAACCGTTTTTCCATCGGGCATCACCGTTGAGTTTTCATGCTCGTAGCGACCCATGGCAAAATGCTTAACAATTACTGGCTCGTCGGCAAGCGGATCGGTCACTTCTGCGATATAACCGTAGTTGTATGGGTTTGGCGCATCAGGCGCGGTCATCTGCCACATACGACCTAAGCGAGCGTCAGTTGATACCGCTTCAGGATTGTTCCAGCTAGGTGATGTGGTTGAATCTACAGAAGAGTTAACGACCCACTCCTCCGAGGTAAGTGGCGTGCCCCAAGGCGACATAGAACCGAAGCAATTTGCCGCAGTGCCCCATACTGGCGAAAAGTCTAGCATCATGGCTTCTGTAACTTCCCACATGCCAAATTCATCTTTTACTACCTTCATGCGGCTCATGCCACCGGGAAGCTCTTCCCAGTTAGAAAAAAGGTAACCCTCACCTTCTGCTGTTGAAATGAAGCCATTGAAGTCTGGCATATCGTTTTCAAGCACTAACTCTTCGCCATCAAGGGTGTAGATGTGGCCAAGGCCTTCAGGTAAATCTGTACCAAAAGTGTCGCCTGTTTGGCCGAGTACCTGGTATTGACCAATGGCAGAAACCACCAACTCTTTTTCTTCGTCAGAGCTAGGTACTGGAGAGTTGGGTAAAGTAACGGGTAAATTGTTGAAATTTGCGCCTGCTAACACTCCTACCGTACCCGTGTTGATTGGCATTTCGTTTACACTTGTTGTTGCCGCATTCGTGCCCGACGGGTGCTGTACGTTAAAAAACAAATCGCCTTCGTCAGTGAGAAAAATACCCGTTACTTCTGCGCCAAGGGGCACCGTAGCAATACGGGTAAGCGTTCCCGCAGTATCGCCTTCTGGGCCTTGTTCGCCTACTGGACCTTGTTCGCCTACTGGGCCTTGCTCACCTACTGGGCCTTGAGCGCCTTGTGCGCCGTCTTCACCGTCATCACCTTCCAGTGAACAGGCTGATATACCCACTGTTACCGCTAATGCAATCGCTGAATACTTTATCCCACGAAGAGTTTCGCTTTTCATTATGGTTCCTTGCTTATATTTGTTTTCTAATTTGAGTGGAGGAAAGCAGAAGACTTACCTCTGTAAACGGTCTTAGCGGCCAAAAGTGTGGATGACATTTGTGACACTTCAGTGACATAGTCTTGACACGAAAATGACGATTTGTTGACAGCCCGATAGAAAAATAGAAAATCGTGAAGAAAAATGCCTTTGCAGCCAGCGAGGTTACTGAGGTTATTGAATAGACATTCAATAAAGCTGAACCATTCGGTCAGTTTGTGAATTTTTTATTGCTAACCACGATATTGGAGTTAAAAGGGGAACCTTTTATTTAGTTTAGTAGTTACATTGCGTAACTACTTGGTATCTATTATCTTTTAGTTACCACTGCGCCAAACTTACTTTTATGTCTATACGTGTCCGTTACATCGCTGCCCTCGTGCTTATAGCTACACTTGTCACGCTTTCATTTATAGTGATGGACGACTTGATTAGCGAGCAAAAACAAGATGCTTAGACTATTAATGTTGCGGGTCAACAGCGTATGCTTTCTCAGCGTATAGCGCTAATGCTATCTACCGGCAAAACGTGTAGCAGCGGCCCGGAGCGGGAGTATCTAGAACAAGCACTGGCACAATTTAAAGCAAACCACCAGCAGCTAGTCTCGAAAAACAACCTTCCCCTTCCTATTTTCAATGTGTATTTCGTCGAGGGGAAATTAGATAGAAGCGTTAACCAGTACATCAAAAATGTCGAACGCGCTATAACAGCCACCAATTGTCAAACCATTGCGCCGTTAGATATTCAGGCACTCACCGAATTATTGAAGCAACTCGATTACGTGGTAACGCTTTTCGAGCAAGATGCGTCGAACCAAGTAGATACGGTCTTATCCATAGAGTTTTACTTATGGTTAGCCACGCTAGCACTGCTTTGCATAGAAGCGGTTTTTATCTTTTCCCCCATGGAACAAACCGTAAAACAGGCATTTTCGAAACTTACGCGTTTGAAGGCAGAAGCAGAAGAAACGGCTGAAAAAGCACGAAAAGCAAGTAAAGCAAAATCTGAGTTTCTTTCTAGCATGAGCCACGAACTTCGTACCCCGATGAATGGGCTGTTCGGCATGATAGAGCTAGCCATTGATAACCCTGAAAAAAGTAGTATCTATCTAAAAAAAGCCAAAACAGCGGGGCGTCAACTGCTGGTACTGATCAACGACATATTAGATGTATTTAAAATTGAAGCGGGCAAAATAAAAATAGAGCAAGCACCAGTAGACTTGTTGCAGATACTCGATGACGTGGTGTCACTACAACGTGTGTACTGTCAACGAAAAGGTCTTGAATTTATCTATTTGAAAGACCCAGATTTACCACATGTCGTGGAAGGTGATATAACGCGGATTTCGCAAATCTTACATAACTTATTGAACAACGCTATTAAGTTTACCGAACGTGGTTCGGTAAAGCTTAAAGTGCGATATACCAAACATCCAAACGGCAACTTCTTGTCCTTTGATGTCATCGATACGGGTATAGGTATAGCGTCATCGAAACTAGACAATATTTTTAGAAAATTTGAACAAGCAGACAAAACGACAACCCGAGACTTTGGCGGTACCGGGCTAGGTTTAAGCATCGCAAAACAACTTGCTCAATTAATGAATGGCGATATCACTGTCACCTCATTTATCGGTCAAGGCAGCACGTTTAGTTTTACAATGGCCGCAAAAGAGTGCCACCTGCCTGAGATAACCGTACAGCCAGGTTCTTCCGTGCGCTGCGCTGTTGTAGATGATTTGCAGACCAGTCGCGAATATTTTGAGCACGTGGTCAATGCAATGTCTATCAGATCTAAATGCTACGGTAGTGCAAAAGCGTTTCTGTCAGACACTCCGTTAAGTTTTGACGTTATCATTTTGGATTTATCCATGCCGGAAATGAGCGGTGTTGATTTACTCAAACAATTAAAGACATTAAACCCCAAACCATTTCCGAAGGTTATTTTAATATCTGCGGAGCTCGAAAGATTAGAAGAGGAAAGCGACGATGAAATAATCGGGCTAATTTGGCGAACTCACGTGAAACCGATTAATCGTAGAGAGCTAGAACACGACCTAAATAAGCTTGTTGATACAACGCCTCAGGTAACTACCGATACCGCAGCAGCTAACAAAAAGAAACGTATTTTACTTGCAGAAGATAACGAAATTAACGCTGAAATTGTTAAAACGATCATGCAGTCTGAAGGCTATAAGTTTCTGCACGTCAAAAATGGTAAAGATGCCATTGACGTGGTTAAACGCCATAACTTCGATCTCATTTTAATGGATTGTAATATGCCCATAATGGGCGGCATCGAAGCGTCTTCTATTTTGCGGAACGCTTTGGATATTACAACGCCAAATAGTGGCCCTTACGGCTAATGCGTTTGCAGAAGATAAAGAAGAGTGTTTGGCCGCGGGAATGACTGACTTTATGGCGAAGCCAATAGACAAAGACACCCTTTTATCTTGTATTAGAAAACACTTAGCAAGCTAAGGGGCATGGAGTGCACGGATAGTCGTTACTCATACCCCGAGGCCTGCTATGCCGTATAGGCAGCTTGTTCTGCAGTATACCCTGGCGCAATAGCAAGATTATCCGTATCAGCAAGGCTTTGGCGGTTTTTAAGCCAAAGTTGATATTCACCTGAACGCAAACTTGCATGCTTGGTACAGTCTACATTCCAGCGCCTCAATAAATAGCCCGCCATAGCGGCGCGCACTTCTAAGGTGAGTACGCCTTCTTCCATCGCATAATCAAGCTCAATGGCGGTAGGGAATTTAATGTTTTTAGGGTGAGGCACAATCTCAAGAGGGATCAACCTTCCCCACTCTTCATCCTGCTCAATGCACTCATGCACTTCAGGCTCTGCTTTAACCGTTACCTTGCTAATGCGGGTTAATACAAAGTCTCGAAAGCTCTGCGACTTTCTGTCAAATGCGCGAACATGCCATCGCTGACCATTATCAACAATACTATGGGGCACAAGTTCACGTGCGCCACTGCCGCTAGATAACGACGTGTAAATAACGCTCATCGCTTTTTTGTTAACTATGGCTTGTACTACTTTCGCTACCACAAAAATATCAGGTACGTTCAGCGAAGACGCACTTTCTACCGGAAAGTGCAAATCGCCAATGGCATCAAACCCGTCTGATATGTCGTTGGCAAGCTTTACCAAGGTACGTTTGGCATCGTGCTCGAAAACTGGAATAAAGTTTTCTGTTTGAAAGTAACGCTTTTCCCTTGGATCGTAGATTAAGTTATCGGGCGCTAGTTCTTTGTAGAGCGTAAAGTCGCGAGAACCGGCCGATAACCCGACTTCAAAGCGATTTATTAAGTCCTGTCGATGTATAGCCCCTTTAAACAATAGGCAAAAATCGATATACGCCAGTCGCTGACGTTGAGAAAAAGAAATAGTTTCTAACATGGTGCGCACTTATTGTAATTTTATTCAGTGTGGTTCATTTAAAGCCGCATGTAAATAGCAAAAGAAATATCGAGTAGGGTGAGGCTTGCGCCTCATCCCTCTCACAGAACCGTACGTACGGGCCTCGTATACGGCTCCTGCATACTTCATATCACTTGCTAAGTGACACAATGCTAATTTGCAATCTAGTATCGTGCGCCCTATGGACATCGTTCATTTTCTAACATTGTGGTAACTTTCATTGCAGGGTTTGGCGTTCTAGCACTGAGGCAATCTACCAAATTTGACTACAATTACTTATTTTGCAC
>NZ_CACSIG010000062.1:0-35094 GCF_902705815.1 Alteromonas infernus | reverse complement strand
TGCGGATGGGATGGTGTTATCAATCGTGTAAGGTGAATGCTGATCCCCCGTTTATGGGGTAGAGCCTGCTGATCCCCCGTTTATGGGGTAGAGCCGAAAATTATCGAATAAGAGTGATGACCCATTGCGGATGGGATGGTGTTATCAATCGTGTAAGGTGAATGCTGATCCCCCGTTTATGGGGTAGAGCCAGAAGTTGGTCGGTGTGAGAGGATTTGAACCTCCGACCCCTGACACCCCATGACAGTGCGCTACCAGGCTGCGCTACACACCGACCGAAAGAGCGAGTAAGTCTACTCAATTTTACTCACAATGCAACGAGAATTAGCAATTAGACGGTTCAAGCGCTCAATTGCTAACCACCTTGTTAAATATCCCCGTAAAACACAGCGTTACAAATGCCGCTAATAGGTGCTAAGCCAATGTCACGTAGCACACTGCGGTAACAACCAAGGCCACCAACACGTTCAGCATCACACCTTCTCTCGCCATGGTTTTTATATCGAACTTTTCGGTTGAATAAGCAATGGCGTTTGGCGCTGTGGCTACGGGTAGCATAAACGCACAGCTTGCGCTTATGGCTGCGGGTATCATTAGCAATTTCGGGTCAACCCCAACCGCCATTCCTGCCGCAGCTAAAATAGGCATAAGCAATGTGGATGTTGCCGTATTAGACGTGATTTCCGTTAAAAACGTAACAAACAAGCAAATGCCAAGCACTATTAAGATAACAGGTAACGTAGCTAGCCCCGTTAGCCAAGACCCCATTAGAACGCTTAGCCCAGATGCCATAAACGCCTTAGCAATACAAATACCGCCAGCAAACAGTAACAACATGCCCCACGGTATATCGTTAGCTGTTTTCCAATCCAGTAACTTGTCGTTATTACCCTTGGCATCAACGTGGCCATTGTCGTTGCCACTATTGGTAAAAAACATAGCCGCAACGCCCGCTACGGCAATAGTGCTATCGCTTATTGTGCTTACGCCTATCCACGCTGTCCAAAAGGGCCTGAAGATCCACGCCAGCGCTACAGTTCCGAATATCGCCAGCACTCGCTTTTCTGCCCTACTCCACGTGCTTGGCACTGGCAAATCTATATGACCAACTTCTTTGATTCCCCTTGCCAGCCACAACGCCATAATGGGAACGCCAAGAATCACAATAGGTACGCCTGTTTTCATCCAATCGATAAAGCTGTACTCAATACCTTGCGTTTCCTCATATACACTCATGAAAATAATATTAGGCGGTGTACCGATAGGTGTTCCCACGCCCCCAAGGCTTGCCGAATAAGCTATACCAAGAATAAGCGCCACACCAAAGCGTGGGTTATCTACCGCATTGATAATGGCGATAGCCATGGGCAACATCATTAAAACGGTGGCGGTATTACTGATCCACATACTCAGTACGGCAGTGGTTAGCATAAACCCCAGGACCAGCTTTAACGGGCTTCCGCTGCCGGTTAACCGCAGCATATAAATTGCGAAACGCTTATGGAGGTTAGCGCGCTCTAACCCTTTAGACAGCATAAATGCAGCCATTAAAAGAATAATAACGTGGCTGCCAAGCGAAGACGCCGCTTCGCTGTGAGAAAGCACACCAAACAAGGGGAATAACGCGAAGGGTAATAACGATGTGGCCGGAATGGGTAGCGCCTCTGTAACCCAAAGAACGGCGACAAATAGGGTAATGGCGGCGGTAAAGATGATCTCGTTTGGCTGGCCGGCCGTCCACAAGCCAAGGCCACTAATTACAGACACAATTAGCGCAAGCAAAATAATGGTGTTCTTGCGCGTGGGTGTGCGTTGTGTTTTTTCTGACGTAGGTTGAGGGTTTGAGTGCATTGCGCTTCCCTTTACTGATAGCTTTCTTATAAGTGCTAGGGATTGTTGACTTTTTACTGTAACGCAAAGGTCAACAGGCCCTTATTATTTGCTCTTATAATATCTATCAGTAATTCGAGTAACGCACTAGGCTTTTTTTAAAAACGGCGCTTTTATTGTGCAAGTGAGCCTATTTACTTTGGTCATCCGAAGAAATTCGGCTAGCTACAGCACCGGCTTGGCCCTTGTATTTAGCATCAACCCTTGCGTTGTAAGGCTTCTCAGCGGGCGCTGATAACACCTCAAAGCTAAGCGCGCCAATTTTCATTTTTGGTCGAAGCGCTAGGGGCAGTTTACCGCTGTTGTAAAACTCAAGCACGATATTACCCGACCAACCCGGGTCAATACGATGAGCCGTGACGTGCACCATTAGGCCTAAGCGCGCAAGCGATGAACGCCCGTCTAGCCAGCCTACGATGTTATCTGGCAAGGTTACCGACTCGTGCGTAATTGCCAGCGCAAGTTCTCCAGGATGCAAGAAAAAGGCTTTACCTTCTTCTAGTTCAATTTCGTCGCTCATTACGTGGTCGAGGGCTTCTTGAACCTGCGCTTTAGGGCCGCTTAAATCAATAAACGGCGCTTGGTGATCTTCAAACACGCGAAATTTATTACCTAAACGGATATCTACCGTTACACCACTAATCTGATCGTAGTCTGGTGTTGGGTCAATTTTGATTTTTCCATCTTGAAGATGTTGATAGATATCGCGGTCGCACAAGCGCATGGTGTATTCCTCATTTCAGTAGGCCGCTATTATGCGTATGTCACCGCATGCATTCAACTGCTCAAAGGCTTGTTTTCTCTGCTTTTGCGCAATTTTTATAAGGTTTTACCAAATTTAAGCTAAAGCCGTGAGAACGTACAACACGTTAGCAACTCGCTAGGCTTTGCCTACTATACCAATGGGGTCGCCTTTTATGTGTTTTTCAGCCCCTTCGCGGGGCTTAACGGTTAAGGCTAATTGCATAGAGAGTGCGCGTGCCGCCTCGCGATAGCTCTCGCTTAAGGGGCTGTCTGGAGAGGTTATCAAAAGCGGCGTGCCGGCATCGCCGTGTTCACGAATGTGGATATCAAGCGGCAATTGACCTAAAAGGGGCAATCCGTGACGTTCTGCCAATGCCTCTCCACCATCTTTGGCAAACACGTAATCTTTGGTGCCGCAAGCCCTGCACTGGTAATAACTCATGTTTTCGATAAGCCCTAACACCGGCACGTTAACCTTCTCAAACATGCTTATACCTTTTTGGGCATCGGCCAGCGCTAAATCTTGCGGTGTTGTTACCACCACAGAAGCCGTTAGCGGCACCTGTTGGGCCATGGTCAGCTGGATATCGCCAGTGCCTGGTGGCATGTCAACAATTAAGTAATCCAGCACAGGCCACAATGTTTCATCTAATAACTGTTTAAGTGCCCTACTTGCCATTGGCCCTCGCCACACCGCCGCGTCTTCCTGCGGTACTAGGTAGCCTATCGAGTTAGCCACCAGCCCATGTGCCGATAGCGGCTGCATGTGCTTATTATCTTCGCTTTCAGGGTGCGCCTCCGGGTTGCCAAGCATAATAGGAATAGACGGGCCGTAAATATCGGCATCTAGAATGCCCACTTTCGCACCTTCCTGCATAAGCGCAAACGCAAGATTAATGCTGGTTGTAGACTTCCCTACCCCACCCTTGCCGGAGGCAACCGCTATAATGTTTTTAATATTGGTAACCGGCGCAACTTCAGTTTCCCCACTAGCAACCTTGTGTTTAAACGTGAGCTTGCTTGCATCAAACTTACCTTCAAGCTGCTCAAGCACTGTTTGTTTAAGCGCGTCTAGCTGTGTAGCAATGCAAAACGGTAGAGTAACGGTAATGCCCGCGCTTTCATTGTCGGGGTGAGTGAATGCACACCACGGCAAGGTATCTTCTACGTCTACGCTAAAATACGTGGCCAAAATAGCAGCAACTTTTTGTGTTGCGGGCTTTGCTTTACGAGAAAAGAACATAAAATGCCTTACTAGTAGTAGAATTGTGTGAATTACGTAATGCAAAAAACGCGGTTTTCCGCTAGTATTTGCAGCCATTTTGAAACGCAAAGAATCAATAACGTCATTATGTCAGAAAAACGCCGAATTCTGGTAACCAGTGCGTTGCCATACGCAAATGGCTCTATTCACTTAGGTCATTTGCTAGAACACATTCAAACCGACATCTGGACTCGTTTTCAGCGCCTTCGCGGAAACGAATGTTACAGTGTTTGCGCCGACGATGCACACGGTACGCCGGTTATGCTTAAAGCCCAAGAGCTTGGCATTACGCCAGAAGAAATGGTGGCTAGAACCCGTGCTGAACACCATCAAGACCTTGTTGATTTTCATGTTAACTACGACAATTACTATGTAACTCATTCGCCAGAAAACAAGGCGTTGTGTGAAGAAATTTACACTCGTTTGGATAACGCAGGTTACATCAGCAAGCGAACTATTAACCAATTGTTCGACCCTGAAAAAGAAATGTTCTTACCGGATCGTTTCGTTAAGGGCACATGCCCAAGTTGTGGCGCAGAAGACCAAAACGGCGACAGCTGTGACGTATGTGGCGCAACGTATAGCCCGACTGAAGTTAAGAACCCGCGAAGCGTTGTTTCTGGCGCTACACCGGTACTACGTGAGTCTGAGCACTTCTTCTTTGACCTGCCAAAGTTTGAGGGCATGTTAAAAGAGTGGATCCGCTCAGGTGCCCTTCAAGAAGAAATGGCAAACAAGCTACAAGAATGGTTCACCGAAGGTCTTCAGCAGTGGGACATTAGCCGTGATGCGCCTTACTTCGGCTTTGAAATTCCAGGTGCGCCGAACAAGTTCTTCTACGTGTGGGTAGATGCGCCTGTTGGCTACATGGCTAGTTTCAAAAACTTCTGCGACCAGAACAACCTAGAGTTTGATGATTTCTGGAAGGCCGACTCAGAAGCTGAGCTTTACCACTTTATCGGTAAAGACATTACTTATTTCCACTGCCTTTTCTGGCCTGCCATGCTAGAAGGTGCGGGATACCGTAAGCCCACTGGCGTAAACATTCACGGTTTCGTAACCGTAAACGGTGCGAAAATGTCAAAGTCGCGCGGTACCTTTATTAAAGGCCGCACCTACTTAGACCACTTAAACCCAGAATACTTGCGCTACTACTTTGCCTCTAAGCTGGGTGACGGTGTTACCGACATCGACCTTAACTTTACTGACTTCGCACAAAAAGTGAATTCAGACCTGGTAGGTAAAGTGGTTAACATTGCAAGCCGCTGTGCAAGCTTTATCACCAAGCGTTTCGACGGAAAACTGTCTGACAACGTGATTGAGCCAGAGCTAATTGCTGAGTTCCAAAACGCATCAGAAAGCATTGCTGCCCTTTTTGAAAAGCGTAAGTATCACCAAGCTGTGCGCGAAATTATGGCTCTTGCCGACAAAGCGAACCAGTTCATTGATAACAATGCGCCTTGGGTTACCATTAAAGACGAGACTAAGCAGCAGTTCACACACGATGTGTGCTCGCTAGGTATTAACATGTTCCGTCTGTTGGTTATTTACTTAAAGCCTGTACTGCCAGTACTGGCAGAAAAAGCAGAAGCATTCTTAAACGACAAGTTCGACTGGAATTCACTGCAAACCCTATTGAAAGGCCACGCCATCAACAAATTTAAGCCAATGATGCAACGTGTAGAAATGGAGAAAATCGACGCCATGGTTGAAGATTCAAAAGAAAGCCTAGCGCCAGCAGCACCGGCTATCGACCCAGACAGCCCGCTTGCTAAAGACCCTATCAGCGACACTATCTCGTTTGATGATTTCGCAAAGGTAGATTTACGTATTGCACGCATTGCTAACGCCGAGCACGTAGAAAAAGCAGACAAGCTTTTACGTTTAGAGCTGGATTTAGGCGGCGAAACTAAGCAAGTATTTGCAGGTATTAAGTCGGCCTACTCGCCTGAAGCCCTTATCGGTAAGCACACGGTAATGGTGGCTAACCTAGCGCCCCGCAAAATGCGTTTTGGCATGAGTGAAGGCATGGTATTAGCCGCGGGCCCTGGCGGCGACGAGCTATACATTCTTGAGCCGCACGAAGGTGCAAAGCCGGGTATGCGTGTTAAATAACGCCTAAAAGCGCTTCGCATTAAAGCAAGGTGACATTCAGCGCTATAAAGCGACGGGATGTCACCTTTTTTATTGAGCGGTTGATGAAGCCCTCTCATTTGTGAAACCCAAAATCACATAGATAGGTTCATGGTGCAAACATACTGGCTTTTAATCTCAGTAAGGTCATCACGCACTATGCAACTCAATCATCACTTACACATTCTTTAAAGCACCCGCCCCTTAGTAAAATAGGCTAGCGGCCTCTGGTCAACAAAAGAGCCAATGCCACTTGAGTTAATTTACGGCGATCTAACATTCTTTCTTTAACGTAATCAACGTGTTTGATTAACGAAAGAGGTATTTATGGAAGATTTCTTCGGGACTAATATCGATTTATCGGAATTAACCGAAAAAGCGATATCACTGGTGATGACTTATACCCCCAAATTGCTATTGGCTATTCTTACTTTGGTGGTGGGTCTCTGGTTAGTGAATCGTTTTGTAAACCTATTGGATCACCGATTAGGTAAAAAGGACCCCACGTTAAATAAGTTTTTATGCGGACTTATAAGTGCCGTTTTAAAAGTGATGTTGTTGATTTCTGTTGCCTCTATGATAGGTATTGAAACCACCTCATTTATCGCCGTAGTGGGTGCAGCAGGTTTGGCAATCGGTCTTGCATTACAAGGCAGCCTGGCTAATTTTGCTGGCGGTGTGCTAATACTGATCTTTAAACCCTTCAGAGTGGGTGACACCATTGAAGCAGAAGGTTATCTCGGGTCGGTTGCCGAGATACAAATTCTTTATACGGTACTTAACACTTTCGACAATAGGCGTGTTGTTATCCCCAACGGTAATCTGTCTAATGCCACGTTGACTAACGTTAGCGTATACGATAAACGCCGCTGCGACATGACCTTTGGTATTGGCTACGATGATGATATCGACAAAGCAAAGAAAATTTTGCAACGTCTGTTTGAAGAGGATGAACGCTCATTGACCGAACCCGCACCTAGGATCTGTGTAGGGGGATTAGGTGATAACTCAGTCGACCTGATGTTTAGACCTTGGGTCGGCACAGATGATTTGTGGCCTTACTACTGGGATATGCAGGAAAAAGTTAAAAAAGCCTTCGATGAAGAAGGTATTAGCATCCCTTATCCGCAGCGAGATGTACATCTGTATAACGCAAGTAACGATTAACCCCCCAAAAGGGAGATAGCTTTCTAAGCTATCTCCAATTTTTCTTTTAAAATTGGCTTATTAACTCGAAAGTCTGGCGACATCGGCTATCGCAGCGCAGCACATATTGAATATATTTAGCCACTTGTCATCACCACATGCCTAATAGCAAAATGCGTTGCACGTGCATGACGTATACTTTAACGCAGCGAACGGTTCGCGGCTGAAGTTCTTGCACTTGCCCCTACTGCAGAAAAGCGCGGTTTTAAATTACGTTTAGGCTTTATAGCAGTCATAGGGATGACCCGTTTTTTAGCCAATATAACGTATACCGCGCTGCACCAGGGCAAATAAGACGCTAAATAGTGCTGAAGCTTAGCGGCCCCTTTCCACCGTTGTTGAAAAAATAGCGTAGAGAACAGCACCTGGCGCTGCTCAACAATTTCAAACCCAAGTAGTTGTAGCCAATCTTTCATGCGGTAGGACGTGAAAAAGCGTGCATCGTGTAAAATATTTCCACGCTTAACGGGCAAAAACTTGGCAATTCCGGCAAGGCTTAAAGGGTTAAAGCCGCTGATAATGACGTAACCGTTTTGCGTAATAACGCGGTCTACTTCTCTTAATATTTCATGGGGATCTTGGGCAAAATCTAGCTCGTTAGCCAATAAAAAGCCGTCAATACTGTTTTCAGCAAAGGGTAAGGAATGCGACTGCCCTACGACCATATTTCCTTTGTTGATTGTCGACTCGCTGCTTTTTTCATGTAACTGTGAAGGGTAAACTTTATTGTCGGCGATATCTTCAGATGCGTTATTGGCGTCTAATTGGCGGCCAAACTGGTTATCAAATGGCACTTGGTTAATATGATGCCTTATAGGGCTAGTGTCTAAATTAATCTCGGCACTTAAAGAGCCTAGCTTAGCAAAGTGATATCCAAATATGTGCTCGGCATAATCGTCGCACACCGTTTTAACAGCATCGCGTATGTGCTCGCCCGCAGGGAAGTCTTTCCAACTTGTTGGGTAGCGGGGAGGTTTGGCTCTAAACGCCGATTTCATTATCACTGCGCGCTCTTTGGTTGCTCTGCTGTCCACAAGCCCCTATAGTAACGCATAATTCTACCTACACAAGCAGGTACAAATATGACGGCAGAAACATTTCCTTCAGGCATCACCATTCACCCCATTCCCGCTTTTACCGATAACTATATTTGGTGTATTCACGATGATACCAACGCGATTGTGGTAGACCCGGGTGACGCTGAGCCAGTATTGGCATTTATTAACGCGAAAGGCCTAACGCTGAGTGCGGTGCTCATTACCCATCACCATAGAGACCATACTGGTGGTATTGCCAAACTGGCTACCGCGGTGCCAGAGTTGCCGATTATAGGCCCACGAGGCAATCATATCCGTGGCATCACCAAGTCGGTGGCCCAAGGCGATACGGTATCACTGCCTATATTGAATCTGTCGTTCCAGGTAATGGAAGTGCCTGGACACACGCTCGATCATATCGCCTTCTTTGGCCATGGCGCGCTGTTTTGCGGCGATACACTGTTTTCGGCCGGATGCGGTCGTTTATTTGAAGGCTCGCCCGAACAAATGTATCACTCTTTAAATAAACTCAAGCGCCTTCCCGATGACACCAAAGTGTACTGCACGCACGAGTATACTCAAGCCAACGTTAACTTTGCGTTAGCCGTAGAGCCTGATAATGGCGCACTTAACCACTACGCAGATTGGGTTGCATCGATGCGTGAGCAAAACCTTCCCACGTTACCCAGTAATCTTGAAGAGCAAAAAAACATAAACCCATTTTTACGCGCCCATGAACTTTCTGTAAAAACTGCTGCCGAAGCCTATTGCGAAAATAACCTGGCCGACGATGTAGCAGTCTTTGCTGCAGTTCGCCGCTGGAAAGATGAGTTTTGATGCAATAGTAAACCGTTTATCGTAACATTGACGGTTTGCAGTGCTCCAAGAGGTTTCTTCATATATGCAGTTGAAGTTTTTCCCACTATCGCCGCTGATATTAGCGATAGGTTTAACGGGTTGTCAGTTAACCGATAATAATAACGACAGTGCGCAATTAGAAAGTAACGAGAACGCTTCATTAGAAGCGTGTAGTGAAATTCACAATACCGAAGAAGCCATTTCCGATTGCGAAATTGCAAGAGACGGCGTTATTGATGTTGTTCATCCTAATGACGACGTCTTAGAAGAAGGTGCAGAACTTACCGATACGCCAGATTTACACACGCAGGCCGTTGTCACTAATGTGTGGGAACGGGCCAGCACCAATTTTGCGCTGCCTATTCCAGATGAAAAGCGGATAAGTTCGCAAAGAAAATGGTATCTAAAGCACCCCGAATACATGGCCCGCGTAGTCAAGCGTGCCAAACCTTTTTTGTATTACATTGTTGAAGAAATTGAAAAGCGCGACATGCCTATGGAGCTTGTGCTTTTACCCATCGTAGAAAGTGCGTTCGACCCTTTTGCCTACTCTCACGGACGTGCAGCGGGAATGTGGCAGTTTATACCTGGCACAGGCAAACGCTTCGGTATGCCTCAGAACTGGTGGTACGATGGCCGCCGCGACGTGGTTGCTTCTACAAAAGGGGCGTTAGACTACCTCACATATCTAAACGATATGTTTGACGGAGACTGGCTTCATGCACTTGCCGCGTACAATAGCGGTGAAGGCAGAGTGCAAAGAGCGATTAAAGCGAATATACGGGCGGGTAAACCTACTGACTTTTGGAATTTGAACTTACCGAAAGAAACCCGTGCATACGTGCCAAAACTGTTAGCCCTAGCCGACATTCTTAAAAACAAAGACGAATATGCCTATTCATGGCCGGAAGTGGAAAACGTAGCGGTTATTGAAGTGGTAGATATTGGTTCTCAGGTAGACCTTGCCTTTGCCGCAGACCTAGCCGGCATGTCGTTAAAAGAGCTACATGCACTCAACCCTGGCTTTAACCGTTGGGCCACATCGCCAGATGGACCACATAGGCTTGTCTTACCCTTAGTAAAAGCCGCCGCGTTTTCTCAAGCTCTGGCCAAAATCGATCAAAAAGAGCTCCTAAACTGGGTTCGCCACACGGTGAAGTCAGGCGACAGCTTGAGTAAAATTGCTAAGCAATACCACACTACGGTGAAAGTGCTAAAAAGAATTAACGAGCTGGATAGCTCTATGATTCGAGTGGGCCAAGCGATTATGGTACCCGTTGCACTGCAAGAACTCGATAGCTACACGTTATCACAGGAACAGCGCCTTGCCAGTTTGCAAAGTGGCAGTGGGTCTAAACAGAAAGTACGCCATACGATTAAATCAGGTGATACGCTTTGGGATATCGCCCGTAAGTACAAAATAAGCACCAAACAACTTGCTAAGTGGAACGGTATGGCGCCTGGCGATATGCTTCATCCAGGTAAAACATTAGTAATATGGCAAGAAGGAACGCCTCAGAACGGCGTTACCAAAAAGCTAACTTACACAGTCAGAAATGGTGACTCCTTGTCTCGTATTGCCAGCAAGTTCAATGTTAAAGTAAGCGACATAGGCAAGTGGAACTCACTAAATACCAAACGTTATTTACAGCCAGGCCAGAAGCTTAAGCTTTACGTAGATGTAACTAGGTCTAGCGCCTCAGGCTAACCCTTGTTCGACTAGCACCAAACAGGATATGGAAATGCTAAGAATTAACCGAGAAAATCTGCGAAACAGTCACGAAACGCCTTGGTTAATTTTAGACTTAGTCATGTTAGCTATACTTTTTGTGAACCTAACATGGCTCATTTTCGATGCGCTTTATGCTACAGACTTTGTATACGGTCTTTTAGGTACATATTTCCCCGCCTTTCTTAACGCTTACGACCCAATTCACGCCAACTTTCTGTTGGTCGACTTAGTGTTTATTGCCATCTTCTTTACCGAGTTCTGTTTTCGTTGGGCCGTTGCTATTGTTCGTAAAGAGCACTTACGCTGGTACTTCTTTCCGTTTTTGCATTGGTACGACATCATAGGCCTTATCCCTACTGGGCCTACCCGCCTATTTCGTTTCTTGCGCATATTTTCTATTTTGCACCGCCTGCACAAATTCGAAATCATCGACTTAAATCAAACCGCGGTCTTTCGCTTTTTTGCGTTTTACTACGATGTATTTGTTGAAGAGTTAAGCGACCGAATTGTTGTAAAAGTGCTCAGCGATGCGCAAAAAGACATCTCAGCAGGTTCGCCTTTATTAGACGACATCAATGCTCAGGTGCTGGCACCACGCCGTCCTGTGATTACTCAATGGATGGCAGGTGTCATCAATCATTTAGGTCAGTCAATTCAAAGCGAAGAGCACGGCGAAGTGATTCGCGAACACGTGCGCAAGAGCGTGGGCAAAGCGGTTAGAAGCAATGCTCAAGTCTCTTCCCTGCACTACCTACCTGTTATTGGTAAAACAATAGAGAATACTTTGGAAGAGTCGGTTACCGACATTGTAACCACATCGCTAGTTAACCTGTTAAGCGATTTGGATGCAGAGCGCATTGACCATTTCATTTCAGTCGGTATGCACGACTATACCCCTACCGCCGATGCGCTAGATAAAGAAGTGCTTAACGTTGTAAACGAATGCTTAGAACTGGTGAAAGCGCACGTAGCACAGCAGCGTTGGAAGTCACATCTCACCGAAAAAGAATCGGCTATTCCCACTGGCAAGCCCGAAATTTAATTAATTTGCAAAGCGGTAGAGTCAAGGTGAACGCTAGCCAGTATTCTGTTCAGCCATTGTTCATACAAATAAGCTAATATAAAGTCCTTACGAATATAATTATAACGATTAGAGGGACTTATGATGAAAATGAAACGCTGCAGAATGTTCAGCCGCTCATTTAACCACGCAATACTAGCAAGTTGTATAACGGCATTTGCTTCAGGCTGCATGGTGATCTTGCCGACCTCTTCTATTTCCACCAACCAAGAACCTGAAAAAATAGTTGAGCGCATTGAATACAATGCAAACCGATGCTGGTCCACACTGCATCAGCCAATCCATAGCGATATAGTCGTAAACACGTACACAATACAAAACGGCTACAAACTCACGGCCAGTCGTAAAGAAGGGAGCACCCCGCAATATCCTTTTTTACACGTCACCGTTACCCACTCAACCTACGGCAGCGAGGTATCTGTTCGAGAAGGTGAGTTTAACTTGGGCACAGACTTAAATTTAAGTGATGATGTAAATCGATGGATAAATGGCGACAATAGCTGTTAAGAATAAAAGTTAGCGAAGGTACTGGGCTCGTCACCGAGAGTAAAATTAAGCTTATCGCCACGTTAAGCCAGCCTTTTTATGCAATGATGGCAGAAACCGAAGAACAAGACGAAATAGCTGTTATTTCTCGCAAAACAGCACAAGCATTAAACGTTAGCTCGGGAGATACCATCTTACTTTCAAATGTTTAGCTTCGTACGTATATCCAAAAACCGCTGTTCAATGACGAAAACTCGGTGTGCGCTTTAAGCTTAACTAAAAAGAAAACCCGCAAATGCGGGCTTTCATTCTGTTAAAAAGTATTGGCTGCTAATTACGCTTTACGCCACGTAGTACCGCTTGGGCCGTCTTCTAACACTACGCCTTTTGCGTTTAACGCATCGCGTGCGGCATCTGCCGCTGCCCAATCTTTGGAGGCACGGGCATCGTTACGCTGTTTAATTAACGCTTCAATTTCAGCCGCTTCATCGTCATTGCCTTCACCGCCTTTAAGGTAAGTATCTGGGTCGCTTTGAAGCATACCCAAAATTGCGCCTAGGCCTTTAAGAACAGCAGCCAGTTTACCTGCTTCTTCTACGTTATCTTTTTGGCGGTTAAGCTTACGTGCCACATCGAACAACACCGAAAAGGCTTCAGGTACGTTTAAATCGTCGTTCATTGCCGCTTCAAAGCGCGTTAGGTAGCCACCGTGACTAAGGTCAGTGCTCTCATTTACTACAACACCACGCAGCGCAGTATATAAACGCTCCAGCGCCGCTTTCGCTTGGGTGATATTGTCTTGAGAGTAACTTAACTGGCTACGATAATGCGCCGACATCAAAAAGAAACGCAAGGTTTCTGAATCGTGCTCTTTTAGCACATCGCGCAAGGTAAAAAAGTTACCCAACGACTTAGACATTTTTTCGTCGTTAACTTGAACCATACCCGCGTGCATCCACACGTTTACGTAAGGCGTATCATATGCGCAGCACGACTGGGCTACTTCATTTTCATGGTGCGGGAAAGTTAAATCTGAACCACCACCATGAATATCAAAGTGTTCGCCAAGGTGCTTATGGTTCATTGCAGAACATTCAATGTGCCAGCCCGGACGGCCTTCGCCCCATGGCGACTGCCATGCAGGTTCTCCGGGCTTTGTGGTCTTCCACAGCACGAAGTCTAGCGGGTCATCTTTACCTGCCGCCACTTCAACACGAGCACCGGCTTTAAGCTGATCTAAGTCTTGTTTGCTTAGCTTGCCGTAATCTTCATACTTACTTACGTCGAATAGCACATCGCCGCTTTTAGCTTGATAAGCGTAGCCTTTATCCATCAGGCGCTGAATGATTTCTATAATTTCATCCATGTGGCCGCTTACTGTCGGCTCAACATCTGGCTCTAGTAGGTTAATCGCTGCAAAGTCTTCGTGCATCATGGCGATAGTACGTGCCGTGAGTGCTTCGAAGCTTTCGCCGTTTTCATTAGCGCGAGCAATAATTTTGTCGTCTATGTCTGTGATATTACGCACGTACTTAACGTCTAAACCAAGGTGGCGCAAATAGCGTACTAACACGTCGAAACTTAGGTAAGTACGGGCGTGGCCCATGTGACTTAGGTCATAAACGGTGATACCACACACATACAAACCCACTTTCCCTTCTTGAAGCGGAACAAACTTCGCTTTTTCACGGGTTCGGGTGTTGTAAAGATGTAGCATGTCTATATTTCCTATTTGTCATAATTTTTGGGCCGCAAAGTTTAGCACTGTCACCATGCAAATGGTACAAGGCTTTTGCGCTGTAGTAGTATTTTGCGCTACCGCCCTCTTTTGCGCTAAAATCGGCGCACTTTATATATGCTAACACACAGGACACACCACAATGGTTACGTTGAAAACAAATTTCGGTGATATCACCCTAGAGCTTTTTGAAGATAAAGCGCCTAAAACCGTAGCGAACTTTCTTTCTTATGTAGAAGACGGCTTCTTCGACAACACTATTTTCCATCGTGTAATTAACAACTTCATGATTCAAGGTGGTGGTTTCACCCCTGATATGGAACAAAAAGACACCAAAGACCCTATTGAAAACGAAGCTGACAACGGCGTTGCAAACGAAGTTGGCACCATCGCGATGGCGCGCACTCAAGACCCACACTCAGCCACAGCTCAGTTTTTCATTAACGTGAACAACAACGACTTCCTAAACCATACAAGCAAGTCGATGAATGGCTGGGGCTACTGTGCATTCGGTAAAGTAACTGAAGGCATGGATGTTGTAGAGAAAATTAAAGCGGTTAAAACAGGTAATAACGGCTATCACCAAGACGTACCTGTAGAGCCAGTGATCATTGAAAAAGCAGTGGTTGCTTAATTAGCGGCTTAAACTATAGCCTTATTGATCGTATGGCTGGCATGTTTTTCAAAACATGCTTGAAATATTAAGCTAAAAGCAAGCCGCGTTTTTTTAACGCGGCTTTTTAAACTACGTTAAGAAGAATTATGTCGTTCACCTACTTCATCGCTGATTTACACCTAAGTGCCGATCGTCCAGATATCACAGAATGCTTGATGCGCTTTTTAAAAAGAAGATGCAATTAATGCTGACGCACTTTATGTTCTTGGCGACCTATTCGAAGTATGGATTGGCGACGACAATGTCACGCCCTTTAACACTGCCATTGCGTCAGCCTTTAAAGAAGTCAGTCTGCACTGCCCTATTTACTTCATTCACGGCAATCGAGATTTTGCTATACGGGAAAAGTGGCTATCGAAAGCCGGTATGACTCTCTTAAACGAACAAGAAGTTATTGATTTGTACGGCACACCTACCCTGCTCACGCACGGTGATGAGCTTTGTACTCGCGATGTTGCCTATCAAAAGTTTCGCAAAAAATCTCGCGGGTGGTGGTGGCCACGCTTAATGCTAGCCTTGCCCTTGTGGTATCGACAGCGTGTAGCAGATAACGGCCGTGCCGAAAGCAAAGAAAAGCAACAGAACCTAAAACCTGAGATTATGGATGTCACCCCTGAAGAGGTGGTGAAAGTGATGGAAAAGTGGGGCGTACAGCGCATGATCCATGGTCATACGCACAGACCAAACATTCATAGCCTCAAAGCAAACGGAAAATCAGCGACGCGTATAGTTCTCGGCGACTGGTACGATCAAGGTAGCGTATTACGGGTTACCGCCGATGAAGTACTTCTGGAAAAACACAACTTCAGCTGAGCATTTTCATGTAGAAAGGGCTTTAAAAGTTTAGCCTGAGCCGTTTTCTATATGGATTATGATTAATGGCGAAAAGGCTGCAGCATCCCTTTCGCTCACATTAAATAGAATAACAGATAATCTGATAATTTATTGTTACAAACTAGTCGAAAGTACATAAGTTATTCACTAGCTTAATTATTGTTCTGTGGTATAAAGTAAGAAAACGAGTTAGTCATCATGGATGGTGTAAATGACAGATGTTCTTCTTTCCCCCTCAAACTTCTGGTTCAGCATTGCGCTTATAGCCGTTTTCATTGTTTTTGTGTTAGAGCTTATTGGCACGATTTTCGGTGCAAGCGTGTTAGGTGTAGGCGACGATTTTGGCGAGTTAGATAGCGAAGGTTTCCTTAACACGGCCTTTGCCAACTTTTTAAATATCAATAAAGTTCCGTTTCTAATTTATTTAATTGTATTACTGACCGTTTTTGGTCTTAGTGGCTTGCTTATAAACGGCCTGTCAGCTACGGTTTTAAGTGTTACTCCCCCTTCACTCATCTCAGTGCCACTTGCGTTTTTAGTAGGGTTATTTATTACCGCTAAAACGGTACACATTATTTCGAGTTTGCTTCCCACGATAGAATCGAGCGCAGTTAACAGCGACGAGTTTGTAGGGTCAGTAGCAGAGATTACCATCGGCAAAGCCAGTAGAGGCAACCCCGCAGAAGCAAAGTTCACTGATTGTTATTCACAACCTCATTTCGTGCTAGTAGAGCCTTTTGAAGAAGAAGAGCTTTTTTCGCAAGGAGAGCGCGTAATCTTAATTCAAAAAAATAAACACAGTTGGTTAGCAACACGCTACCTATAACCTAAAAAGAGATAAAAGTATGGATACAATTCAACCATCTAGCTTGCCGTCAATACTCTTTATTGCCGGTGCTATTGTTGTAGGGCTTATCGTTATTGGCCTTATTTTCGCTAAACTCTACACCCGAGCAACTAAGGAAACGGCGTTTGTAAGAACCGGCCTGGGCGGTGAGAAAGTTATAAAAGACGGCGGCGCGCTTGTGCTCCCTGTTGTTCACGAAATAATTCCTGTAAACATGAACACCCTTCGCATAGAAGTGGAGAAAATTCAAAAAGACGCCCTGATTACTAAAGATCGCATGCGCGTTGACGTTAAAGCCGACTTCTATCTGCGTGTGGCACCTAATGCCAACGGCATCTCAATGGCGGCGCAAACGCTAGGTACCCGTACCACCCGCGCCGAAGAAGTTAAGAAATTGATGGAGTCGAAATTCGTTGACGTACTTCGCGCCGTAGCAGCTGAAATGAGCATGACCGAAATGCATGAACAGCGTGCTGATTTTGTGCAGAAGGTTCAACAAAGTGTTGCTAACGACCTTGAAAAGAACGGTTTAGAGTTAGAGTCGGTAAGCTTAACGGGCTTCGACCAAACTGACTTGCAATTCTTTAATGAAAATAACGCGTTCGATGCCGAAGGTCGCGCACGCTTGACCAAAATCATCGAAGAAAAACGCAAAGAAACCAACGATATCCAGCAAGAAAATCGCATTTTTATTGAGCAGCGTAATTTAGCCGCAGAAAAGCAGTCTTTAGACGTTAAACGGGACGAAGAAGAAGCTCGACTCGCCCAAGAACAGGTGCTTGCTTTTAAGCGTCAGGAACAAAAAGCGGAAATTGCTAAACAGCGTGAAATGAAAGAGCGTGAAGAGCGCGAGGCAGAAATTGCTAAAAATCGCGCTATAGAAGCTGCGGAAATTGAAAAGTCGCGAGAAATTGAAACCCAAGAAATTGCCAAACGCCAAGCGCTAGAACAAGCGCGAATTCGCCAGCAACAAGAAGTAGAAGTTTCCGAGCAAGTGAAACAAATTGCCGTTGCGACCAAGTCTGAAGAAGAGTCTGCAGCGCGTGCAAAAGCCGCTGAAGCGGAAAAACAAAAAGTTGAAAAAGAAGAAGCCGTACTGACCGCGAAATCAGTAGCAGAGGCTGAACGTAAGAAGCAAATTGAAGTTATAGACGCCCGTAAAGAAGCTGAACGTGAAGCGGTAAGTATTACCGTTGAAGCACAGGCTAAAAAAGAAGCGGCAGAAAACACCGCTGAAGCGATCCTAACCGAAGCGAAAGCCACCGCTGATGCGAAAATGCTGCAAGCAGAGGCCGACGAGAAGGTACTTGCGGTTGAGGCACAAGGTAAACAGGCCCTTTACGAAGCTGAAAATACCCTAAAAAATGAGCAGATTGAGCTACAGAAGTCGCTTGCCATGCTTAAGGTATTGCCCGAACTGGTGGCGCATGCCGTTAAGCCACTTGAAAATATTGATGGTATTAAAATTCTTCAAGGGTACGGCCAGGGTAGTGGCGTTAAAGGCGACCACACCGTTGCTACTGCAGGAAGTGGCTTAGCAGAGCAAGTTACTCAAGCAGCACTTAATTACCGCGCTAATGCACCTCTTGTAGATTCAATGTTGCGCGAAGTAGGTTTAGTCGAGGCCGACAAAGGCACCTTGGAAGATTTAGTGACGGGCAATAGTGACTTACTATCGCAAGCCAGCGCAGTAAGGCCTAAGCCTGTTGTGGCAGAACCAGGGAAACTTACCCCAAAAACAGCCACTGAAGAACGCCCCACTGAATAAGCATCTGCAAACTGACTATCAGTATACAGCCCTGTTCTAAACAGGGCTTTTTGTTGGTACGCCCCCTCTCTTCGTTTATAATACCTACTGGCTTAGAGGATATTTAGTATGGCAACGCTACCTGAAGAACCAGAAAAACCGCTACGTGATGACTGTTGCGGTGGCGGCGCTTGCTGCCCTTGTATCTGGGATGTGTATTACGAAAAGCTGGATAAATGGAGAGAAGCTAAAAAAGCACAAGAAGAATCTCAACAACAGCCGTCTGACACATCTCAGCTAGATAAAGGCGAATAAAAAACACTCGCCACAACTGTTAACCAATTGTTAAGCCTGCGTTATACGCGCCCTGCCGCCTCATTTCATAAACTTTTCATTTACAAATACACATTCTACTGTTACCTTATCTTAATCGATTAAGAGTTGAGTTTTTTGTAAATCTCGCCCCATGTGGCTGAGTTTGAAAAAGCAGGTTAAGAATTAAGCTAAGCCCGTTAACAATTCACTGTGAATGAAAAAGACTGGTAGCGCTTAATTCGAGGTAATGCTCGCTCGATAGATGTAAAGAAGTACGAGCAAGCACATGCTGAATTTTGGAGAGTTATCATGTCTATACGCAATGGCGTTCAGTTAATTACATATGCGGACCGACTAGGCGACGGCAACATCGAAAGTCTAACCAATCTACTGGATGGCCCCCTTAAAGGCTTGTTTAAAGGTGTTCATATTTTACCTTTTTACTACCCTTACGACGGAGAAGATGCAGGGTTTGACCCCATCGATCACACCACAGTAGACGAACGTCTAGGCGATTGGAACAATATTAAAAAGCTTGGTGAGTCGGTAGATATTATGGCCGACCTCATTGTGAACCATATGTCAGGTCAAAGCGAAGCATTTACAGATGTGCTAAAAAAGGGACGAGAGTCTGAATACTGGCCACTATTCCTTACAAAAGAAGATGTTTTCTCTGGCAACGATCAGGCTGAAATTGACGAACAGATCGCAAAAGTCTTCCGCCCTCGCCCTACGCCATTTTTCAGCGACTACGAAGTTGGTATAGAGACAGACTCGACAGAAACGGTACCATTTTGGACAACATTTACATCGAACCAAATTGATATTGACGTTGAGTCGGAGTTAGGGAAAGAGTACCTTTCTTCTATCCTTCAGTCGTTTACCGAAAGTAACGTTGATCTAATACGTTTAGATGCAGCCGGTTACGCTATTAAACGCGCGGGTTCAAATTGCTTCATGCTTGAAGAGACATTTGAATTTATTGAAGCCCTTTCTAAGCGAGCTCGCACCATGGGCATGCAATGCCTGGTTGAAATTCACAGCCATTACCAAACGCAAATTGATATCGCGGCGCGTTGTGACAGCGTTTATGACTTCGCACTACCGCCTTTGGTGCTGCACACTCTATTCACCAAAGATGCGAGCGCACTAGCGCATTGGTTGTCTATTTCTCCTCGCAACTGCTTTACAGTACTCGATACGCACGACGGTATCGGTATTGTTGATGTGGGTGCAAGCGGCGACAAACCAGGCCTGATTAGCGCCGACGCTATCAACGCATTAGTTGAACAAATTCACGTTAATTCAAATGGCGAGTCTAAAAAGGCAACCGGCGCGGCAGCCAACAACGTTGACCTTTATCAGGTCAACTGTACCTACTATGACGCGCTAGGCAAAGACGACTTTGCTTACTTAGTAGCGAGAGCTATCCAATTCTTCAGCCCAGGTATTCCTCAAGTTTATTACGGTGGCTTACTTGCTGCGCACAACGACATGGAGCTACTAGCAAACACGAATGTGGGTCGCGATATAAACCGCCCTTATTTAACAACAGCGATGGTTGAAGACGCTATTCAAAAGCCAGTTGTTAAAGGTTTAATGCAGCTTATTACGCTTAGAAACGAAAACAAAGCGTTTGGCGGCGCTTTTGACGTTACGTATACGGATAACACTCTTGTACTGTCGTGGAGCAACGACGGTGATGCAGCATCATTAACCGTAGATTTCGCTGCAATGGACGCGACTATTAACACGGTTAGCAATGGCGAAGAAAGCACGCTTTCTATAGGCGCTCTATTAGCCTAAGCCGTGAGAGGTACATCCTCACATATACATTGAAGGCGAGCATTGGGAGGGTCTCTTTTCAATGCTCGCCTTTTTTATTTATGTGTAGGTGATTGGTATTCTTTACGGTTTATGTTCGTCATTATACGTTCTTCCCCAATCGCATAGTTGACGCAGGGTTGGCTCTAAAGTGCGACCTAATTCGGTTAGCGAATACTCCACCCGCGGCGGAACTTCGGCATACACCTTTCTATTTACCAGCCCGTCTCGCTCTAACTCTCTAAGTTGCTGTGTCAGCATTTTTTGCGTCACCCCCTGAAGCCGTCGCCTTAACTGGCTAAAGCGAAGGGTTTTATGGCAAAGATGCCAAAGGATCACCCCTTTCCACTTACCGCCAATAATTTCTAGCGACACCGCAACACCACAAATATATTGCTTCGGTTCGCTGACTGTTCCGCTCGGTTTTTCGATATTTTCATCTGTACTCAGTGAGCCGACAGTACCATTCTCTGGGGTACTGTCTACGGATTTTAAACTTGCTGTCATCTTTCCTCCGAGACTGGCGTTCTCGCTTTGGGTTATGTCTAAACCTTGAAAGTTATGTACGGGAAAGCCCAATAGTATCTTTTAGGGTACTACCCTACTAAAAAGTGCATACTTGCGCAAAGTTTATATATCGTCACAATGGGTAGCGTAAATTTTCGACCAACGGAGACAGGTATGACATCGTTTAAGGCTTTACTTGTAGAAAAACAGGAAGACAAATCATTCACTCGTGGCATCACAGAGCGCTCACTCAATGATTTGCCAGACGGCACTCTTCTCATCAAGGTAGAGTATTCATCACTCAACTATAAAGATGCCTTGTCTGCAACAGGTAATCCTGGTGTTAGTAGAAATTTTCCCCACACCCCAGGCATAGATGCAGCAGGTACAGTGGTGTCATGTGATGACGGCCGGTTTAAAGAAGGCGATGAGGTTATCATTACAGGTTATGATTTGGGCATGAATACTCCAGGCGGCTTCGGTGAATACATTCGAATTCCTAGCGAATGGGCAGTAGCCAAACCTGAAGGCTTATCTTTAAAAGAGTCGATGGTAATTGGTACGGCTGGCTTTACAGCTGGGCTGTCAGTACAAGGGTTAGTTGAACACGGCATAACGCCTGATAAAGGTGATATCTTGGTAACAGGCGCCACGGGTGGCGTTGGGTCTGTGGCAGTTGCACTGCTTGCCAAAGCTGGCTTTTCTGTAGTGGCATGTACTGGCAAAAAAGAACATGAGTCATTTTTAAAAAACCTCGGCGCAAGCAAAGTAATAACTCGTGATGAGCTGTTGGAAAGTAAAGAGCGCCCTATGTTAAAAGAACAATACGCGGGCGCAGTTGATACCGTAGGCGGCGAATACTTAGCGCAGGCTATTAAGTCAACCCAATATGGTGGTTCGGTAACATGTTGTGGACTGACTGCTTCAGCCGATCTTAATGTAAGTGTATTTCCGTTTATTTTACGCGGCGTGTCTTTGCTAGGTATCGACTCAGTACAATGTCCCATGCCGCCTAGATTGAGACTTTGGGATAAATTAGCCAGTGAATGGAAATTAGAATGTCTTAACGATTTAACTGAAGAAGTTTCGCTAGATGACGTTAGCCAAAAAATAGATGCCATTTTAAAAGGCGAACTGTCGGGAAGAACATTAGTAAAGCTTTAGTCCATCGCATGTAGAGGCTGTTATAAAGACAGCCTTATCACATTCACTACAAACAACTCGCTATTTTATAAAAAGGTTTTAAAACTTATGCTGACAGCCGAGCCCGCCTGTGCATTTATCGCAAAGATTCTGTGGTACTCACTTTCTATTGAGGCAGTTGGTGCTCATATTACCACTTACAGCTGAACGCACTGCAAAAAATAATTGGTGAAGTCATCTGACGCTACGTTGATGTAGATTATAGAACGCGAGCTGAGACCCAAGAAATTATAACAGCGCTCCAAAAGGCTAACTGACCTTGCAGTAATTGTTGGCAAAGTATAATTAAATATAGTTAATCTTCTATCACGATATGCCGGTACAAATAATTTTAACTGACATATTAAGGAGAGAACTATGTCATCTACTGCAAAAGTGATATCGGAACTATGCCAATTAGACTTTGATGCTCTTGCTGCCTACGAGGCAACGCTAGAACGCATAGAAGAGCCAAGTTTCAAGGAGACAATAGCGACGTTTAGAGACGACCACCAAGCGCATATCGAATCGCTAAACAAAATGCTAGTCCAACGAAGTGAGGATAGAGTTACTGAAGCTGATTTCAAGAAAGTACTGACGAAGGGAAAAGTTGTCATTGCAGGGCTTATCAACGATAAAGCGATTCTTAAAGCGATGGTTGTTAATGAAGAGGTCACAACTAAAGCATATGAAAAAGCCTTAGACCATGACGGTTTTACACCACAAGAGCGTGCTACGATAGAAAGGCACTGGGCAGATGAGAAACGCCATAAGCAATGGTTCTCTGACGCTGCTGAAAGATTGTAATTGCAAGCTGCGAACGCGCTTCTTAGCGCTATGTGCCGCTGATAACTTTTAACAAAAGGGGCGTTATTTTACGCCCCTTCGTTTAATAATATCTCTTTAGGAAATAAAGTCCCTTTTTAAACGATTATTACGGAAGATGTTTACCGCCTGTTACCCCTAATATTTCGGCAGTGACATAGCTAGATTCCTGAGACGCTAGATACACATACGCCGGCGCAAGTTCTGCGGGCTGCCCTGCGCGGCCTATAGGCGTATCTTCACCAAACTTAGGAAGCTTGTCTGGCGCTTGTCCACCACTTTGCTGTATGGGTGTCCAAATAGGTCCAGGGGCAACGCCGTTCACTCTGATGCCTTTTTCTATCAACATTTTAGCGCACGACTTGGTAAACGAGGTAATAGCACCTTTAGTTGATGAATAATCCAGAAGGCCGGGTGAAGGCTGATAACACTGAATAGATGTAGAATTGATAATGCTACCACCTGGGGGCATGTACTTAGCCGCTGCTTTGGTAATCCAAAACATGGCGAAAACGTTAGTTTCAAACGTAGTTCTAAATTGCTCGGTAGTGATATCCTCAATATTTTCAATAAACTTCTGCTTGCCGGCGTTATTTACAAGAATATCGAGACCCTCCAAAAAGGTGTTCGCCTCTTCCACAAGGGAAACACAGAAGTCTTCGTCTTTAATGTCTCCGGCTATGCCCTTAGCTCTTACGCCTGCCTCTTCTAGAATAGCAACGGTTTTATCACCATCTTCCTGTTCAGAGGGAAGGTAATTGATGACGACGTCAGCGCCTTCTCTGGCAAAAGCGATAGCAACTGCTCTACCTATGCCAGAGTCTCCGCCAGTTACCAGTGCTTTTCGCCCCTTCAACCTATCGCTCCCTCGATAAGTATTTTCGCCATGATCTGCTGAAGGGTCTAATTTTTTATCTAATGCAGGATCAGGTTGGTCATCGTTGTAATGGGTTCCATCGTTATCATATTGAGTACGAGGGTCGGTCATTGTGTATTGGTCTTGCTTTGACATATTTGTTCCTCCTTAATGAATATACACACTCTTATGGGTGCATGACCCATGCCGAAGGGACAAGATATTAAAGATTCGCTCACTTCAACCAAAAGCATCACAAAAGACATAGACAATTGAAATAAAACAAAAATATCCGAATTTAATTTCCATTTTTAGAATGCAGCTAACAGTAAAACTGTTTTAATATATTGTTGTCAGTAAAACATTCGTACCATTGAAAAATAAGTACAGAACCGCTGAGCCTTAGAGTTATTTGAATTGGTCTTAAATAAGTGCTCTTTATGTCAATGTATTTCGGGGCGGAATAATTTCACGAGGCGGCAATTTCAGGACGGGACACGCAATAAAAAAGGGCGCTTAAAAAAGCGCCCTCCTATTTCTAAAAAACTGCAAAGGCTGAATTAAGATCTAGCCCAATAACGAATACCACGTAATGTTTTAATAAATTCGTCTGCCGACTTTTGTTTAAGGTCCACAAAACCTTCGTCTATCATGCTATCTAAGCCAACGGCCTTGATAAGTGGCATTGCGGCATCTGTGTAGCCGATAAACTTGTCGTGAGCAAACGCATCAGAAACAAAATCTTTTGCTTCAGGCTTGCCCGCTAACTTTTCGGCTCCCGACTGCGACATTAGTAACAGCACCGCATCGTATAATACTGATGGCCCACCATCGACCTTCTGCTGTGCATCTACTTTTTTACCCTTATCACAAGTAACGCCGCCAATTTGAGGCGCAACAACCTCGTACATAGCGCCTTCGTTATCTAAAGCAGTTTTTACTTTCCCAAGCAATTCACCGTCAAGTTCATCACTCACTAAAATACCCAGCTTTCTGCCTTTAAACGTATCCGGCGCATTTTTTAAGATACTTAACGCATCAGACTCAACGAGGTCTTCTCTAGTTTCCATTGCAGCCTCTGCTGGCTCTGGCATCTCTGAGAAGCCCAGCGCTTCACCCACGGCTTTCGCAAGGTCTTTATCTACATTTAATAGATGTGATACTACTCGCTCACGAATCGACAAACGCTCTACTTTGGATAGCTCAAAAGCGAATGCGTCGCGAATATGCTCTTTCTCGGTTTCAGTTTGGCTGATATAAAACTGACGAGCTTGGCTGTAATGGTCAGCGAAAGTTTCTGAGCGATGTCTAACCTTTTCACCTGATACTTCTTCATTATGCGATTTAAATCCATGTGCTGGACACGCGCGCGGATTATTCTCATCGGCTTCCCAAGAGTTTGGCTCGTAATTAGCACGACCTTTGGGGTTATGCATTGCCATATGGCCGTCTTGCTGGAAATGACGCATCGGGCATTTAGGCGCGTTAATGGGCAAGTGCGTAAAATTAGTACTACCTAATCGTTTCAACTGAGTATCTAAATAAGAGAAATTACGCCCCTGTAGTAGTGGGTCGTTGGTAAAATCTATACCAGGTACAATGTTTTGTGTACAAAATGCAACTTGCTCTGTTTCAGCGAAGAAGTTATCTACCACCTTATTAAGCACCATTTTACCTACAATTTTAACTGGTACTTGCTCTTCGGGTATAAGCTTGGTTGCGTCTAAAACATCGAATTCAAAATTATCTGCAAACTCTTGGTCGAAGACCTGCATTCCTAACTCCCATTCTGGGAAGTCGCCAGCAAGTATTGCATTCCAAAGGTCTCTTCTGTGGAAATCGGGATCTGCACCATTAATTTTCAGTGCTTCATTCCACACGACTGACTGCAAACCTTGTTTCGGTTTCCAATGAAACTTCACATATTTCATTTCACCTTTGGCATTTATAAGCTTAAAGGTGTGTACACCAAAACCTTCCATGAAGCGGAATGAACGCGGAATAGCACGGTCTGACATCGCCCACATAAGCATGTGAACAGACTCTGGGCTTAAGCTTGTGAAGTCCCAAAAGTTATCGTGCGCGGTTTGCGCTTGTGGAAAACCTCGGTCAGGCTCTTGTTTAGCTGAGTGAATTAAATCTGGGAACTTGATAGCATCTTGAATAAAGAAGACGGGAATGTTATTGCCAACTAAATCCCAATTGCCCTCTTGAGTATAGAATTTAACAGCAAAACCTCGTACATCGCGCGCTAAATCTGGAGAACCCTGGTTGCCCGCTACGGTAGAGAATCTAGTGAATACCGGGGTCTTTTTACCTTTTTCCTGAAAAATTTCAGCACAGGTGATGTCAGATAGTGACTCGTACGTTTCAAAATATCCGTGGGCCCCGTACCCTCGAGCATGCACCACGCGCTCGGGAATGCGCTCGTGATCAAAGTGAAATATTTTCTCACGCATCACGTGATCTTCTAGTGCTGAAGGCCCTCTTGCTCCAGCTTTTAGTGAATTCTGGTCATCGTGTACGGGACAACCCTGCGCAGTTGTCATTGTAGGGTAACCGTCGCCAGCCTTCTGATGCAATTCGCCGCCTTGTCCTTTACTTCCTTCATACTTGAATGATTCAGCCATGATTATTCCTTGTGGTTAAAGTTTAAACACACATCAATGTTTAATGCTATGCGCCACTGTTACAGCAAGTTAGATTCCAAGTAAAATTCACATTAATTTCAAAGAGTTAAATGATAAAGAATAGATTGCCGGGGCATTCTTACAAAATTAGAAGAAAGAATTACAAATAAGACAAAGCGGTCAAGGGAGCGCGATGCCGCCTAAACCGTTTTTAGTGATGCGATAAGATATAAGCCCTCTGAGAGGGCTTAGTGAGTGCCAATAGTGATTAAATGCGCCTTAAAACCCTTCTAATACCAATTTGCCTATTGCGCGCCCTTCTTCAAGTATTCTATGGGCCGCAATAAGGTTTTGTGTCGTAATCTTACCTAAGTGCTTGCCTACCGTGGTTTTTATTTTGCCTTCGTCAATTAGTGTAGCAACATGCGTTAGCAACCGACTCTGCTCAACCATATCTTCGGTTTCAAACATTGAACGGGTAAACATAAATTCCCAATGTAACGATAGACTCTTTTGTTTTAACTTTGCTACGTCCAAGCTTTCTGGGTCGTCAATTAAGGCCAGTTTACCTTTCGGCTTCATCACCTCAACATACTCGTCAATGTATTGATGCGTGTTGTTTAAACTGGCTACGTGGGTCACCTCACCAATGTTGAGCGACTTAATTTGCTCGGCCAAAGGTTTACTGTGATCCACGACATAGTCTGCGCCGAGTTCTTGCACCCAGTTTTTAGAGCTTTCACGAGACGCCGTTGCTATTACCACTGCGCCGGTCAGGGCTTTAAGCAACTGCAGCATAATAGAGCCTACGCCGCCGGCAGCGCCTACTACCAACACAACTTCATCGCTTTTCTCACTTTGCTGCTTCAGCGCCAAGTGTTCAAATAGTAGCTCATAAGCTGTGATGGTGGTTAAAGGAAGCGCTGCCGCTTCGCTATCAGAGAGGGAACTCGGCGCCTTACCTACAATGCGCTCGTCAACCAACTGGAATTCTGCATTAGAGCCCGCCCGCGTTAGGTCTCCGGCATAATACACCTTATCACCTACCGCAAACTGGGTTACATCAGCGCCAATTTCTGCGACTTCACCTACCGCATCCCAGCCTAAAATTTTAGGATCGCCACCCTCAGGGTTTACTCGTTGACGAATTTTGTAATCTACAGGGTTTACCGCTATCGCATTTATTTTTACCAATAAGTCTCTACCCGACGCGCTGGGCTTGTCTACGTCTAAATCTATTAGTGCATTAGGTTCGTTAATGTCTAGTGAGTGGGTATAACCAATAGCTTTCATCATTCGTTTCTCCTTTTGAGTAATATTCTCATCATACTCTTGATTAAATTTCGATAAACAGCACAATATAAGAAACATTATCAAATAGTTTTTGAAAATCATGTTGCTCGATGACTTGAACGTTGTGATAAAAGTAGCCGAATTTAGAAACATTACCGCTGCTGCTACCCACTTAAATATGCGTACGGCTACGGCGAGTGCAGCTGTTAAACGGGTAGAACAAGCGGTTGGTGCTGAGTTGTTTGTACGCACCACCCGATCACTTAGGCTTTCTTCTGCTGGTGAGCGCTTCTTGCCAACGTGTGAACAAGCCATGTCGATGCTAAAAAACGCCAAACAAAACTTAAAAGGTGAAACTGGCGTTATTGAGGGCGAATTACGGCTAGGTTTATCCTCTGACTTAGGCCGTAACGTCATTGCACCATGGCTTGATGATTTCATGAATGAGCATGAGAAAATAAGCGTAAAACTCAATTTGAACGACAGTAATATCGACTTCTATCGCGACCCAATTGACTTAGCTTTACGTTATGGCTCGCCTGATGATGCAAGCGTTTACGGGTTTAAGATATGTGATGTACCACGCTTACTTGTTGCTTCGCCCTCTTATATCAGCACCTATAGTGCCCCTGAACAATTTGAAGATTTACAAGCTCACAATGGGCTGTTTTATCAACTGCACGATAAAGTGTATAACGAATGGGAATTCGTGCACGAGGGTAAACCGTTAAAGATAAAAATGCAGGGCAACAGAACGGCGAACGACGGTGAAATGGTTAGAAGGTGGGCTGTCGCAGGTAAAGGGGTAGCTGTTAAATCAAGCTTAGACGCCTGTGATGACATTCTAAATGGACGTCTTATTACGTTATTGTCAGACTACCAACCGAAACCCACGCAACTTTGGCTAATTTGCCCGAGCCGCCAGTCTATTACACCAGCGGTTAGGCTGTTAAGAGACATGTTAAAAACGCGCTGTGCCGAGTATTTAGCACAGCTTAAAAAAGCAGGTATATATTAAAACTTAGCTTAATAATGATACGTTAGCCTTATCGTTTAACTCTTGAAGTAAGCTGCGCGTATGCTTCGTCAAAACCTGCTAATGATACGGGTAAGGTAACCTGCTGGCTTTCAGACTTCTGAAATGCAATTAGCATGGTTTCACCGTTATGCATTTGCTCTAATAGCTGGCTATCGATTTTGATAATACTTTGGCACGCCTTTTCGTCACACCCGGAAAAAGGGACTTGTAAAGGTGCAAACTCGTCTATTTTTACTCCGACCCCATTTTTCGTTATCGTATTTTGAGGCAGTTTTATTATTAAAACTGGGAAACTTTTCGAATAGGAATAATCAACATTGACGCCCAGCAAGACTTTTGTAGCTTCTTCGTCTTTTGCAACTAACTGGCTAAGTGTACAAACTGATGAATCGTTGCACAGTAAACTCCAGCTACCAAAATCATTCGTTGTCACAGGCCATGCAGAAAACGATGCGAGTATCGAACTAACTAATACTAAATATTTCACTTCTACCTCTTAACGAAAATGGGGAGCTTATGCTCCCCTTATTGTACTTGTTTTTACTATTTACGCTTTCTTAATAGGAAAGTGCTGAATAGCGCACCTAGCATAAGGAACAAGGTACTAGGCGCAGGAACTTGGGTCGGGCCTGGTACAAATACAGTCACTGCATTTTGGTTCATGTTAATAACACCTGAACCATCGAACGTTAAGCCAGTTACAAACGCATCTGGCGTAGGTTCAAGCATATTCGAAACGTCAATCCCCATAATTCTGAAACGATCTACAGGTGAAGTGAAGTCGTACTCTACACCTCCTGTAATATCTGTACCTGTGTCTAACCAATCCATAAGGCCATCATCCCAAAGGAATAGGTCAAACAGGTTGTCATCATAACCTTCTGGCAAAAGAACCGAAGCGATATCTGGGCCACTATTTACAATATAGTCATAACCTACTGCTACATCCGGATCGATAAAAACAAGTTCGTCTGGATCATCGATAGAGAATTCAAATTCATAGTCTGTTGGTGATTCTGGATTAACAATTGGCAGAATAGGATTTTCCGGATTATCACCCGGTAGCACGCCGTCGCGAATAGCAAATTTCCAGATACCCGGCGTACCCGTATTGCTGTTACTTTCGTCTATATCTGCAATGGCGGAAGTTCGAGAACCAGGTACGGTAAAAAAGTTTTCCCCATCGCCGGCGTCATATCCAGCCTGAGCAGGAATACCACTAGACACGTCTCCCGTCGTCCAACCGATATCTTCATATCTGAATTCAACGTCGAAGTTACCCGCCCCTGTATCTTCCCTATCAATTAATACTAATTGAAACGTGTTGGTCGGATCACTATTTTCATTGTAGTAACCAACGTCATTCCACGTTACTACCAGGGTATCTTCATTGGGAGAGCCAATAAATACATCACCACATTCTGCGCAGCGTGTATCTACATCCCCCCAAAATGGCGCAATCATAGGCTGATTGCTGTTAGGAAAAGGGTTAGGCGTAAATGTACCTACAGGACCATTGAAGGTAATGTTGCCGTTATTGTTGATGAAAAACCTATCGTAGGTCGTTCCAAAAAAATTTAAACCACTATTGAACGCCAAAGCTTCGTATGAGTCGAAAACTACAGGGCCAGAGGAGTCATCATCATTGCTTTCCATCGCCAAAAAGCCAACCCCGCTGTCAGTTGAGCCATCCCAACCGGAGAGGAGTACAGAAGCATTGGCAGTGGTACTTGAGATAGAAAATGCTAGGGCAGCACTTGCAAGCAGAGATAGTTTAAAACGCGAAGGTTTACTCACGGGTACGTCCTTGTAATTGTTGTTAATTAAATTTCTTATATGTCAGCAAAACGTTAGCAAAATCCAGACCAAAGAATTTACCCATTAAAAATCAACAAGATAAAGCAACTTAAATTTATAAAGCAAATCATATGTAAAAGAAACTGACATCCTTGTCCTGCCTTTTAGTTGTACTATCGCTTGTATTCAGCAGGTTCACCTTTGCTCGGCGTGCTTGCTTTAATGAATTCACGTAAATCTTGGTTAGACTGTTTCAAGTCATCGCGACGCAGGTACATCATGTGCCCGCTGCGATATCCTTTAAAGCTTAAACGGTCTTTTAAGGTGCCACTTTGATCGAGTTGCCACATGGTATATTTAGCATCGAAGTAATTCGTTGCACCATCGTAATAACCTGCTTGAATCATTACATTTAAATAGGGATTTTGCGCCATCGCCAATCGCAAATTCTGCCCCGTTTGGTTGTTACTTCTATCCCACGGATGCACGTTTCCGAACATGTTGTATTTCATGTCGGTTTTATAGTTTAACTCCTCGCGCAGGTAGTAGTTAATAGCAGGTGTGAAGGAATGCAGCCATGACGTTAGCTCTGCCCAGTAATCAGGGCGGTCACCACTTTGCTTCGCGTCTATACCCAAATAACGGCTATCCAATCTGCCTAAGGTCTTCCCTTCATCTCGTAATAAATCTTTCCAGAAAAAAGCGGTGCTTACATCTAGGTTATTTTGAGCAATAGACGCCTCACTTAAACCAGAATAGCGCGCCATTTGTTTTAGCACCTCATGCTTTTCTTTATCGCCGATAAACCCACCTTTAGCCAGCGCCGGAATAAGCGTGTTGATAGTGAAATCTTCGACTTCGGGTAAGAGTTCAGTTAAGTCTTTATTTTGTAGCTCTGGGTCTAGCTTATTGTGATACCAGGCTGCTGCGGCAAAATAAGGTAGTCGGTTGGCGGCTTTTACTGGGCCGTTACGCTCAATACCTATATCGGTTGGCGATACCAACACGACACCGTTTAGATACATCCACTGTCGGTTTTGAAGCTCTAATGCAAGACCCGAAACCCGAGTTGTACCGTAGCTTTCACCGATAAGGTATTTCGGGGAGCGCCAGCGATTGTTGCGTGTTACAAAGGTATTCACCCAATCTGCTAAATAGCTAATATCTGCATTTACCCCAAAGAACATTTTTTGTTGCTCATCTTGCGATGGCATTGAACCGTCTGCTTTAGGAAGCACACGGCTATAACCCGTGTTTACCGGGTTAACAAATACAATATCAGCCACGTCTAAAATCGAATATGGGTTGGTTTGAATGCCATAAGGCTGAACCGGGTAGCCTTCATCATCGATATTGAGAATACGCGGGCCGGTATACGCGACATGCATCCACACAGAGGCGGAACCCGGGCCACCGTTAAATGAAATGATAAGCGGGCGCTCGGTATTCTCTTTTACGTCAGTTCGCTGATAGTAAGTATAAAACAAGGTCGCAACCGCTTCGTCTTTTGTGTTCCAAACCGGTTGCGTACCTGTGGTAGCGCTGTATTTCACGCGCTTACCCAAAATTTTTGTTTCATGCTCAGTTACCACGCTACTGTCTATTTCAACTGAACGAGCATGCGTTACGGGGCCTTCATCTTTCGCGGTAGCAACACCAGTTAAACTCGCAAAAACGAGAAGAGTAGCAGTAAACCATGAAACGGCTTTGCCTGACTTGGCACCTTTATGGTGTGATGCAGATAGCGTTGAGGGATATATTTTCATCATTATTTTTTATCTGTCTTTTATTGTGTACTTTTAGTTAAGTAATCGTAGATGTATGCCTCAGTTTGCAAGCTTTGAGGTATCATCTGCTGATAACACTATATAGCGGTTAATAATGCAGCTTTGTAATCAACGATAAATCGCCGAATTTCGTCGATACTCTTCGTAATCTAGCTTACCTACTTAAATTGAGGCGCAGATTTATTTTCTGGCCCCTCATTTTCAATATGCGCAATGAGCTCTGGAAAAAATGCTAAAAACAGCTGCTCTATCTCTTCTTGATGATCACTGATGTCGTCAACGCTTTTATGAAATGTATTGGCAAAGCGAATGCGTTTAGCCACTACTGAGATAGCTTTCGCAATCCCATCTTCTCTCGCGTAATCCTCAAACCAATCGTGAGTGATCATGTGCCCTATGCTCACCTGCATCGTTCTTGGCATACTAGGTAGGCGCTTTTCTAATAATGCAAAACTTTGCTCCCGAAAATCATCAAAACCTTGTGGTGTAAATGTAGCCCAGTGTTTGATAAGTAAATGATCGAAATAGATATCCAGTGCTACAGGCGCAAAACGCCTGCGACTTTTATGAAATAATGTTTTCGCCGCTAGTACGGTTTCGTGCCTATCGGTAAATCTATCAACTTCGTAGTGATTTTTAAGGCCTAGCCGTACTGCATTTCCAAACGTGTTGATATCAACGCCCCTTCTAAAATCTCCCAACAAGTTACCAAAATGAGAGTCGGCAGTGGGGCGAGCAAGAAAGAGATGGGCAAGATAATTCATTTTGTAATTTAAAGGCCTCGATTTTAAGTTGTAAGGGCTTGTGGGTATCAAGTAAAATTAGCATTCATTCAGACGCCTTGAACATAGGTTTGCCGAAACGAATCACGGCAGTATGCCAAATTCATAAGTATCTGAAAATCTGTAGCACTTTAAACCGAGCTCCCACATGTCTGTAATTTCTCCTTCTGAAGTAACGTCTCTTCTTTCACCCGTCAATGCGTTTTTACATTGCGAGACCCCGCAGTCGTGGATAAATGAAGCGCAAAAAGAAGAAAACTTACGGGTTATTCTTACTGATCACTTAATTTGTGAGCTTAAAGCGGCACAATCGGCCATGTACCTGCTACGCCGCTATGTGGCCGACGAGGAAACCAGTAAAGTACTACTGGGGTGGCTTAAGCCTTATGAAGATTTCACGTATCGCCATGAGCGATTGGCAATCCCTAAACACTAAGCATCTTTCAAAAAGTGTGTTCAATGTAGAAGGCCTCGACCCGTTCAAAAAAGACATGCTCGATAAAATGGTAATGCTGATAAAAGAAGAGCTACATCATTTTTATCAAGTGCTAGAAATTATGCACGAGCTAGGTTTCGAATATAAATCGGTGACATCTAGCCGTTATGCCAACGGCTTACTCCGTCACGTACGCACTTACGAACCAGAAAAACTTGTCGACAAGCTCATTTGTGGTGCCTATATCGAAGCGCGCTCATGCGAGCGTTTTGCCAAGCTAGCCCCGCATGTTTCCGAAGACTTAGGTAAGTTTTATGTGTCACTGCTGCGCTCAGAGGCACGCCATTTCGAAGATTATTTAACCTTAGCCAGTCAGATATCTAAAACCGACATCAGCGAGCGCATTAACCACTTTGGCAGCGTAGAAAAATCATTGATTGAAAGTGACGATAATGAACTGCGCTTCCATTCAGGTGCACCAGACTTTACTTAACAGGCTTGCCTCGTTCATAAATCAACCAATTTATATTGACGGCTTTGCGTTTCTGCTGCACACTCGATTTGTAAATGTATTGTTAATGGCAGTTTTTTAGCGCTTTGCGCTGTGTCCGTGAGTATTCGAATTTACGGCTTATTCGTGTGTTTCACTGCCTCACAACAATATTCTTAAAATAACGTTGGTGAACAAGGCAGGACTTTATGATTTTGAATCATTTAATTGGTATTTACACTCATCCCAGAGAAGAGTGGCAAACCATTGATACCAAGCACGAAACCTATTTCTACGCGCTTACCCATATTGCTTTTATAGCGCTCATTCCTTCACTCGTTGCTTACTATTCAAGTGCTCACTCCGGTTGGAGCATTGGAGCTGGCGACGTAATAAGACTAAGCGAAAATACCGCTATTATGATGGGTATAGGCATGTACTTCGGCTTAATTGGCGGTGTAGTCGCCCTAGCCGTCCTCATTCATGAGTTAGCGAAAGCATTTGACGCTACGCCAACTTATACCCAATCTTTAGAGCTTGCCGCGTATACCGCAACGCCACTTTTCATGGTGGGTTTTGCCGGTCTTTACCCCGAGCTATGGGTTGTGATGACAGCGTTATTAGTAGGCATCAGCTATTCGGTGTACCTACTGTATTCAGGCGTTCCCATTTTAATGCACATGCCAGAAGACAAAGGGTTTATTTATTCAAGCTCGGTGGTAACTTGTGGTTTAGTGCTGCTTGTTATTCTTATGACAGGGTCAGTTCTGCTGTGGGGCGTAACTGGCGGGCCAGTATTTGTTCACTAATACCTGTATCGAGTAGGGTGAGGCTTGCGCCTCATCCCTCTCACAGAACCGTACGTACGGGCCTCGTATACGGCTCCTGCATACTTCATATCACTTGCTAAGTGACACAATGCTAATTTGCAATCTAGTATCGTGCGCCCTATGGACATCGTTCATTTTCTAACATTGTGGTAACTTTCATTGCAGGGTTTGGCGTTCTAGCACTGAGGCAATCTACCAAATTTGACTACAATTACTTCCCATATACGG
>NZ_CACSIG010000061.1:0-18091 GCF_902705815.1 Alteromonas infernus | reverse complement strand
TCTTTCAACCTGACGGGTTTGCCAGCTTCGCTGGGCAAACAAAAAAGCCCAGCACTTGGCTGGGCTTAGCTTTTAAGTATTTAAGGTTTACTGCTTTGCACGTTTGCGTGCGAAAACCATACCGCCTAGAGCTAAAAGAGATAGCGCAAAGGTACCTGGTGCAGGTACTTGAGCGACAGTGAAGCTTGTGCCTTGGGGAGCATTATCAACAATATTATTTCCAAAAAGATCTGATAATTGAGCTTCAGAAAATGAAAGGTCGACCATTCCGCTACTTAGCGCAACTAAAACAAAAGAGAAAATGTCTACCTCAGCTTTGCCATTTTGAAAAAGGTCAACAGGCGCAAATGTAGCACTACTTAGTGACGCTGAATTAGCTGAAGAATCATTAAAAGGCCCAAAAAGTGGCGTACCAATAGCGCCTAAGTCCATAACTGTAGTTGGGTCTAAACTTACAAACAGAGAATCAAACAAAACGGATATGTCATACCCGAAGAAGTATGTTTGAACGCCATTTAATGACAAACCAGAAGCACTCACCGTTGCTGTAATCGTTTCGCCAACGTTATAAGTATCTTTATCTGTTGTAATCGAAATTAGTGCTGCGTTTGCGTTGAAAGTAGCGACAGCCATTATTAGTAAAAAGAATTTTTTCATTGTTATTTTCCTAAAATTAAATTGCACAGTTAGCGCGTGTACACATCGCCATTAATGCTTGAATATCGAAGAAGCTGATTTGGCCGTCGCCGTTAAAATCGTAGCTTTCAGCCGTCGCTTGCCCTTGTAAAAACAGTTGATAGAAGGCCATGATATCGTTGTAATCGACATCGTTATCACCATCAAAATCTCCAACTATCACTTCTTCTGGGAAGTTTAGCACTACCACTACCGGGTCATGATCTGACGAGCGATATGCATCAGCGCCATAATAGCTAGAAAGCTGAGTTTCTGATTTGAATTCAACGTTATAGTCGAATACACGAGGTTCATCGGCATTGATGTGCCATACCGTTGCGTCTACCACATATTCAGTTAACGATGGACTTGATAAAGCGTGGTCGAGATAACCCATTTCGCCGCCGAAGCTATACGAATAAGCGTTATCGCCATCAAAGAAGTTAACCAAGTTACTGTAGCCAGCCTCTTCAAGCGCAAGGATAGGCTCTTCCTTCGCATAGGCATTCAAGTCACCCATAACGATAACGCGGTCAGACAAAATATCGCTGTTTTGCTCAACAAGTGAAATAATGCCTTGTGCTGCTTGAGTACGCAGTTCGTTCCAGCAGCCTTGGCCGTCACCTAAATCGGCATTGTTACCCGTAGCACTGCCACAGCTTCCTTTCGACTTAAAGTGGTTTATCGCTAAGGTAAAGTCTTCGCCATTGCTGTTCACACTAAAGCTTTGTAATAGCGGCTGACGGTTACCATAGTCAAACGGTGCGCTAGATGAAGTAACAGGGTTACCCTGAAGTGAAACTACTGCTGGTTTATAGATAATACCTACAGCAATTTCATCACCGCCTAGCTGAGACTCTAAAGCAACATAGCTGTACTCATCGCTGCCTAGTTCAGCGTTAACGCTGTCAACTAATGTCGCAATCGCCGATTCACTGCTATAACCATCGTTTTCAATTTCAACAAGGCCAAGTACATCGGCATTCATCGCTACAATAGCAGCAATGGTTTTCGCTTTCTGTCGTTCGAACTCAGCAACTGAATCTGCGCCGCGAGAGGTCGGGAATTCCGGGCCATTGAAGTAATTGAGCACGTTAAAGCTAGCCACTTTTACATCACCGATAGCGTTTAACTGTGGTGCAGCAATCCGCGGATTAGTACGTACAGTTTGGATATCACCAACAGGGATAAGGTTGTAAGCACCAAAGGCATAATGTAATACACCTTCAAGGGCTTCTACACTGTCACCCAAACGCAGCGGGTTGTTGTGCGATAAACCACCTACAGGGAACGGAATATCATCCAAATTCTGTGATGTTTTCCCGTCATCAACCAATAAGGTGTTTCGTGCATTGGTTTCAGCTAGCGCCAACGCTTCTTGTGAACCTGCTACAAACTGGTTAGTAGGAATCATTAAGCGCTGAGACGACACGTTGAACTGACCGTAGCGACCAAGATTGTAGATATCAGAGACTTTGAGCGTTTGCTCAAAACTAATATGCATGCCCTCTAGTGCTTCTAAATCAGTACCCGGGCTAAACGGCATAGCAACTGACGTGTAAAGCACGCTGCTACCAGACCCCGTAACCTCTACATCCGCAGATAAAGCGATTTGAGTTACACCAAAGCGCTCACCTACTGTACCTTGTAAACGCACCGCATCGCCCGCTACAGGTAGGCTAAATGAACCTGCGTAAACAAACACACCCTCAGATGTTGATGTATTGTCATCCGAATCAGCTGCTTCTTCCTGAACGAAAAACCCGCTCATATCAGGCACCACTTTTGTGACGACCGCTTCAACAATGACATCACTGCCAATAAGTGCCGACTCCTCGCCGTCGCCTTGAATTGCGCTGATGAGTACCACTTCAGTGATGGGATCCGTTGGGTCGGTTGGGTCGGTTGGGTCGGTTGGGTCAGTAGGTTCACTTACTGAACCGTTATGGGAGCCAAAATTACTTAGCGTATCCTTAGGAAAGCTATCCCACTCATCAGTAGTAAAAGCAGGGTTTCGGTTAGCGTTTCCGCCTGTCACGGAACTCTTACGCACTAACGTGACGTCTTTACCCCAATTAGTCCTAACGCCGTAAGTACCTAGTGCATCTACCACTTGGCCGTTGTATACCAACTCAACGTAATCGTCGCCGTTAAAATTTATTACGAAGCTGCTAAGGGTAGAACCACTTGTCAGTAAGGCATCGGCATCTGCATGAGCAAAGGTTGCCACACCACCTGCAGGAATTTCGCCTTCTAGCGCTAAAACTTTACGGTCTGCATCGGCGGTATCGCCGTTTGAAAGTAGTACCAACTCATAGCCAGATAGGCTTACAGGCTGAGTAGAACTATTGAAAAGCTCTATCGCTTTGTTAAAGCTACCACCCTCAATATACTCTGAAATGTAAACGCTATTGGTTGATGGTGCTGTGTCGCCTCCTGTATCGCCACCTGTGTCACCACCTGTGTCGTCTCCTGTGTCACCGCCAGTGCCATCGCAGCTTTCGTTGAAGATAAGCGAGGCCAGTTCCGGCTTGTCAATAAACGGGTTTCGATTACCTTGGAATTCATAAACGCGTTCATTACGGCGACGTTCGAATTCATCCACTGGATCGCTTTCATGCCACTGAAGCAGAACACAAAGCTTGCCGAAGGCCGCTTCGTCAGTTGTGGTTAAGCGATTCAGCAAGACTAAGTCTTCTTCCGTATCACCCGCGGTATTGCCATCGTATCGCACATCCATGTAAAGCATTGAGCGAGCAACGTCACCTTTTACCGCGTCACGTGGTTCAAACGAGTCACTGTCTACGCGGTTTGCTGGCGCTTCGGAAAGTGCGCTATCGCTGAAGTCAAAATCTAGATTCCCGCGTGAGCTGTTAACTGAAATGTCAGTAGGGCGTAGGTGCAGGATGTCGCTATAAGCCGTTAAACTTGTGCTTGAGAAGCCATGACTTTTCGCCCAAACGTGCTCGCGGTTCCAATTGTCTTGGTTAGTACTTTGACTACCGCTTCCGTTAGTAAATTTATCTTGCGATATGCCCTTGTAAAACAAAATGACGTTTTCAGTATTTGAAGGGTCTTCATCAGTGTAAGTTAACGCGGTCCACACCTCTGAATACGATAGCGTACGATGGCCATTTTCAATGATTGTGTGCGTTGTTTCTTTTAATGTTTGTGCACTTTCACCATTGGCTATGGCCGTATCGAGCGTGGCGTAATAGTCTGAAGCAACAAAGTCGCTCGCTAAATTAATCGCCTCTAGATCTGGACAGTTAAAACAGGTGCCGCTTAAGAAAAGCAGTTCGCCTGAAGGTTCACCGCCTTCGTCAGGTGTATCGCCGCCGTCTGTCGCCCCAGACGAGCTAACTGAAATGCTTTCAAGGTTTAGATATTCGGATCCTGCGTTGTTTGCCATAGCAACTTTAAGAACAAGGCTGCTCCCGCTGCCAATAGCAGCCGAAACGTTACCGTTCTCAAAATCGTCTTTTACTGTGTGGTCACTACCAGCGATAGGCGCAATAAGTTCAAACGCCCCACCGTCGATGGAATAGAAAACGTCTATATAGTCAGCCTCTTCCATGGTGCCGCTTTTAGATAACAAAGCGTCGATAGTAATGTCACCCTGACCGGTTATGTCTATAGACTCACTTTGCCACACCACTTCGCCATCAACATCACGCGCTTGCATTGCGCCATTTGCTACGCGAAACCAGTCTGACGTTGCCGTTAATTCACCCGTGGAAACATCAATTGACCAGCGACTTACATCTTCAATAGTGACATTAGTTCCTATTTCGATGGGGCCAGTGGCGCCCTTGCCTTGCAGCTCACTGGCTTCGAAATCTTCTTGCCATAGCGTATCTGCACCTGCGTTTAGCGATATTACGCCGAATGATAATGCCCCGGCTAATAGTGCATTGATCACTTTTGCTGACTTTCTCAGCGTGTACTTTTGTGTGTTACCCTCATTAATCATTTTGCTTTCCGCTTTTTGTATAAGGAAGGTATAAATTCATATACATACGTATACACAGCAAGCAGTTAACGAAAATAATAATATAAACGTCACACTTCAATAAATTCATAAACTTAAGCGTTTAAAATAAGTTTACTTGTTTATTAACTCTACTAAACCTTGGTACAGGGAAAGTTGATTTGTCACATATCTAAAATGTTTCAAAATTGAAACATTTAAATGGTTTATCGTGGTGCATATTACCGTTTTATGCACAAAAAAAGAGCGCACATCAGGCGCTCTTTTTGGCGTTATTTATTAAATAGTAAAGACGAGGCTGGCTTTACCGTACCTTTATTTTAATGCTCTGAATGTAAGAAGCGCCCAACGACGTTTTAAGAAGCAAGTTTCCGCCCCATACATTACTGCGTTGTCACTTAAAAGTGATAACGGCGCAGCTGCATTTGCATTTCTTTTATTTGCTGAACCAGAGCGTCACAGTTATCAACCACTTCTTTTGCGTAATCACTATTCGCGCTGCCTACATGCTGAATACTATTTAACCCTTTGTTTACATCATCAGCCACCGAGGTTTGGCCTTCTGCCATCGTCGAGGCATCTTGGTTAAGTGCGGTAATACGCGCGACTGCGTCTAGCGCTTGCTTTAACGAATCTCCGGCGTTTTTAGTCGTTTCCACGGTTTTAAACGCTGTTTCTTTGTTTTGCTGCATTTTTTCAGAGGCCACACGACTGCCCTGCTGTAACCGTTCGATCATAATACGAATTTCTTCGGTCGAAGATTGCGTTCTACTGGCCAAAGAGCGCACTTCATCGGCCACGACCGCAAACCCCCTTCCCTGCTCACCCGCCCGTGCGGCTTCTATCGCAGCGTTTAACGCGAGAAGATTCGTTTGTTCGGCAATATTTCTAATTACTTCCATTACACCGCTAATTTCTTCGCTTGCCTGCGCTAACTCGGCTATCACCTGCACAGAAGCGTCTACATCATTCGCTTGCGATTGAATATCATTAATGGTTTCAGCCAACACGCTCACGCTATTCCTTGTATCTTGATCGGCCGCGTGCGCAGCTTCACTTGAACTGCGTATTGTCGAAGACACGGTTCTTGCGTTTTCTTGCATTAACGAAATAGCATTGTCTATTGAGTCAGTTTCCTGACTAAGCTGAGAGACAGACTCTTGTGAACGCATGGCGGTAATATTGAGAGCTTCTGACTTAGCCAGCATATGGTCAGTGGCCACATCGACACTTTGTAGCGTGTCTTGCAGTTGACTTAAAAGGCCATTAAATGCGCGGGCCATGATGCCAAATTCATCACTCCGGGAGGCTTGGAAACGAAAGGTTAAATCCCCTTCGCCTGAAGAAAGGTTATTCACTACACCAATAAACTCATCTAGAGGCCGTCCCACAATATATTTCACTAAAAGCCAAATAGTAACAAGCACACCAGCACTGGCTAGTACTATCTTAAAAACCACGCTAAGCACGGCATTTCTTACCATTGCAGATTTTTCCGCGGTAGAAGCGGCGAGAATGATGTCATAGCCCCATGGAGAAAAAGGAACGTCTGTCACCATCCAGTTGTCATTGTTCGCTAGCGCGTTAGCAACTTCTTTACTATCGACATGGGATGAATGCATTCGAATATTGCCCTTGGCATCGCGTAGCGCTACAAACCCCTCTTTTAATACATGACTTTGCTTTATTGCTTGCTCGAGCACCTGCAAATCGGCGGAATACCCGACGTACCAAATACCAATAACCTCGCCGGCGTCATTAAACATGGGCTCATAACCGGTAAGATAGGGACTGCCAAGTATATCGACTGCACCGTAGTAAGCCTGTTGTTGGTTTATTTTCTTAATGGCTTTGCCGTTTGGCGCTAACTTTGTGCCTATGGCACGCTCGCCATTTTTTATCACGTTAGTGCTAATGCGAATATAATCGTCACCAGTCTTACTGAAAATGGTAGCCGTGCCGCCCATAACCTCGGTTAAGCTATCCACTAAATCGAAAGAGTTGGCCTGAGGGGCCGAACCTAATCGCACCTGGCGTGCCTGTGTATTCTTCACGCTTACATAGTCACCTTGATTTGGCACGCCAAGCGCGTCTGCGCGCAGTTTAAGCAGCGACATACTGCTTTTTACACGCTCTAGCATTATGGCATCGGTGATCGTGAGAATATTTACCAGCCTATCTGCAGTATTGGATTTTTGTTCTTGGACCTGATCAGATATAGCTGACGACGTTGTTATGACCGTCGCCGTAGCGACTATTAACGCGAGTAAAGCAATGACAGCAGAGATAGAAAATAAAAACTTTCTTTGAATAGACATGTATGTTCTCAGTTTAACAAGGTTTAAAACTCCTCACTCCTTTGAGTAGCACTAAATCCAACGACCTAATAAAAAGCCAGTATTACAACGTAAAATTGCCTTTATTGAATTTAGGCTATTTTGACATTAAGGCAAATTATCCAATCGTTTATAATTTCATGAAAAATTGAGAATTTGACAGCCTATTAACGTCTACAACTACTTCATGTGAACTTTCCCACCCACGATTTTAAATGCCGGCGCGCCCCGAATCATTGCGTTTCTAGCAAACTGCCCTTTGCAGGACGGGCAAATACCCTCTTTTTCGGTGTAATCCTCAACAATGCGCTCTTTGAAACATTTAACTAAGGCCCCTTTGCCGCCTTTACGATACTTAAACAACTGAAACTTACACTTAGCGCAATAAATTTGTACGGTTCTTACGGGACCTTTTGGGTTGGGTTTTGCCATAGCTAACTTAGTTGCTCCATTTTTAAATTTCATCTTTTGTCGAAGTGCGACAAATTACTAATCTTGGTTATACTCTATACTGGGCAGTCCGCCCTAGTGTAACAACGACTCCTCAACACAGCATCCGTTGACGAGTAGCGAATGAAGGTAATATCAATGAAGATAATTGCAGCCCTGTGTTTTTTGTTGTCAACCCCACTCTATGCCGGCACCGCAGTAATTGTTAACGCTAACAATAATTCTGGAATAGACATCGATACGGTAAAGAAAATCTATTTAGGTAAGGTAAAAGCATTTCCTGACGGCAGCCGTGCTATTCCGCTTACATTTGAACAAGGCAATAACACAAGAAACGCATTCAATAATAATGTACTGGGTAAATCTGAGTCTCAATACTCTGCATTTTGGTCAAAGCTTGTTTTTACGGGTAGGGGTACACCACCAGAGATGATAGCGACCGAAGATGAAATGCTTAACCTTGTTGCTACTAACCCAAATACCATCGGCTTTATTGACGAAAGTAAAGTGGACAGTAACGTCAAAGTAGTGGGTACATTTTAGGTAGTTTCACATTTGCAGTAAGAGCGACGCCACATTATTTATTCGCGTCGCTTCGATTCTGCTTATTCAATCGGGGTAGTTAGCGAAATGATTGATGTTGGCAAATGCCATAATCACGTCTTTAGCAAAATCTACCCTAGGATTGCCTAACGCCCCTTTCTTCCAAACAAGATAAATTTCATTTTCAGGCCCGCTTTTACCAAGCGGTGTTAACTCGCCTTTCGCTATCCCTTCTTTACACAGATAGTCTGGTAACACTGAGTAACCAATACCGGCTTTTACAATGCTGCTTATTGCACGAATATCTGGGCATACAGCAGCAACCGGCGACTCGCATGGCGCGTTAAAAAACCTCTGAAAAACTAACGGCGAATCTAACGGCGAATCAGTGGAAGTTGCTCGTCGTAGGTTACAAGTTTATGCTGATTTAATAGCGCTGCGGTTATTTCTTCATCTTTGAGAAGCTTTCCTTGAACTCGATTCATAACCAGAATTAAACGCTCTTTGTCTAACATTTGGTATTCATACATTGCATCCGTCGGTTCTGATGCGGTGATAGCAAGTTCGGCAACATCATTTTCCAGCAACGCATAGGTGTTATTTTTATTGCCTGTATGAATAACTAAGTTCACCTTATCGGCTTGCAGTAGGTTAGCAAGCGCTGGCCCCGCTACCGAACTAAGGTATTCTGCCGGCCCGGCGAGATGTAACGTGCCGTGGTCGGTGGATGCTCTACTGCGTATAGACGCGACCTTTTGCTCTAACGTATCAATATGGCTGGCCACCTGAAGGGCTAAATCGTCGGCAATTGGTGTCGGCTGCACTCCCCGCGCTTTTCTCACAAACAGCTCTTTGCCAACAATATTCTCCATGGCTTGGATGTGTGATGTCACTGCCGGCTGTGACATATGCAGGCGCGATGCAGCACGTGTAATATTCCCACTTCGATATACTTCTACGAAGGTTTTAAGCTGAGTTAAATAAGACATTAATCATTACCCATCAGATTTTTGATGACTCATACTAATTTATCTGACTTCTGCATTTAAGCCAATCACTCTAAGATGCCATCAAATTCTATACACAGCGAAATTCGCTAAATAATTAAGGACAGGCAATATATGCTTAATTTTACATTTAAAAATCAAACCGAAATTTTATTCGGCAAAGGCCAGCTTAGTGAAGTGTCTTCGCGCCTGCCAGCAAAAGCAAAAGTTCTGTTTTTATACGGTGGTGGCTCTATAAAAAAGAATGGTATTTACGACAAAGTTAATACCGCACTGGAAGGTGCCGACGTTATAGAGTTTCAAGGCGTTGAGCCCAATCCTGAGTTCGAAACCCTTATGAAAGCGGTTCAGGTTGCTCGCGAAAACGAAGCAAACTTTATCTTAGCGGTTGGCGGCGGTAGCGTTATTGACGGCGCTAAATTCATTGCCGCGGCGGTAAATTTTGAAGGCGATCCGTGGGACATATTGATAAAAGGCGCGGCATTTGAAAACCCATTACCAGTGGGCGCAGTGTTAACACTTCCTGCAACGGGTTCAGAGAGCAACGGCAATTCGGTGGTAAACCGTAAAGAAACCTCGCAAAAACGCGCTTTTTCTTCAGAAACAGTACAACCTGTTTTTGCGGTTCTTGACCCAGAATTCACGTATTCACTGCCACCGCGCCAGGTATCGAACGGTGTGGTTGATGCCTTCGTTCACGTAATTGAGCAGTACCTTACATACCCTGTGAATGCGCCGCTTCAGGACCGTTTTGCTGAAGGTATTTTACAAACACTGGTTCAGGAAGGGCCTAAAGCGCTGGCTACGCCAGAAGATTACGATGTACGTGCAAACGTCATGTGGTCAGCCACAATGGCGCTTAACGGGCTAATTGGCAAGGGCGTACCACAAGATTGGGGCACGCACATGATTGGTCACGAACTTACTGCACTGCATGGTCTTGATCACGCGGTAACCCTAGCAATTGTCTTGCCTTCACTGATGTTCGTGCAACGCGACAAGAAACAAGAAAAAATCTTGCAGTTAGGTGAGCGCGTATTTGGTATTAAAGAAGATGACAAAGACAAAGCTATCGACCTAACCATAAAAGCCGTACAGGACTTCTTCGAATCTATGCAGATTAAAACTCGTCTATCAGACTACGACATTGAAAAGTCTGCCATTGATGGGCTTGTTGAAAATCTAGAGCGCAATGGTTTGACTGCCCTTGGTGAACACGGCGACATTGACCTGGTAAAAGCCCGTGAAATCCTAACACTAGCCGCCTAAATAACGAGTTAAGTTGTAGTAGCGTGTGAAACTACGCACCTCGTTAAGACAGCAAAGCCTACGAGCTTTGCTGTCTTTTTTTTTAACCTTGCATTTAGGTGTTTTTAATTGCCCTGCTGTCGCCCCCAGCCTGCTTCGACACTTGCTTTTTTGTAAGTTACGATTACAGTTGGTTAGAGCCTAGTTTACAAATGGAAGAATGCAGGTTATTAACTTATTCCCCTCCACAGTGAATATCACTGATCTACTCTCAATTCGCAGACAACGTGTTATTCAGATAAGCGTTGTAACCGGCTGTGGGCTATTTGCGTCACTACTTGCAGCGAGAGGGATAACCTTCGACATCTTTCTTGTGGGTATATTATCTTTATTACTTAGTGCAGTTCTCGCTTACAAGCGTTATGTGGCCACCAGCAGTTACCTTCTTCTAAGCGCCATGTCATCAATGTTGTTCGCGCTTTCAGCAACGGGAGCCGGCGTGTTTGATATAGCCATGCTTGGCTACCCTGGCGTAATTATTTTTGCGGCATTGTTAGGCGGCGTAGCGCTATTTGGCACAGTTCTCTCGCTGGTCCTGCTGCAATGTATCGGGCTTACTTGGCTAATTATGCACGGTGTAGTGGCCCCCCATCCTCCTGTACTCTCGTGGTCTCATCTGCTTTTCGTCATCGTTATCTTTGTTGTAACGGGCTTTAGCGTATTTGTTTTAGTTCAGGATATACGACGGCTAATGGCTTCGCTGCAGCGGGAGTACACAAAAGTCGAGCAGAATAGAGCCCATATTCAACACCTTGCGCACCACGACCCACTAACCAATTTACCAAATAGGGTTATGGGGGAACGTTTGTTTAACGAAAAACTGCGCGAGAGCGAAGAAAGTGGTTTGCAGCTTGCGGTATTGTTTATCGATTTAGATAATTTTAAGCCCGTCAACGACGCATTAGGCCATGCCGCCGGAGACCGTTTTTTACAAAAAATATCTCAAACTATTACCGACAACCTGACAGCGAACGAATGCCTTATTCGGTTTGGTGGTGACGAATTTATTGTTCTCGCGGCACAGATAAAGACGCGCTCTCAAATTGAAAATTTGTGTCAGAACTTAATTCAATGGTGTTCGTCGGAATTTGAAGTACTACAAACAAAAATCGTTGTATCGGGCTCTATAGGCGTAGCGCAAGCGCCTTACGATGGCGTCAAGTTTAAGCAGTTATGCCGAAAGGCCGATATCGCCATGTATGAGGCTAAACGCAATGGCAGAAATCGCTTTGAGTTTTACGATGTGCGTTTTGACGAAGAAAGTGATGAAAAGTTTTCGCTAATTCAACGATTGCGCCCTGCAGTTCAAGCAAATGCGTTAGCGGTGTATTACCAGCCCCTCATCGATTTAAAGACGGGTAACATATGTGCACTTGAAGCCTTGCTGCGCTGGCCTCAAGAAGATGGCTCTATGATCTTCCCCGATAGATTTATCCCGCTAGCTGAAAGCAGCGGTCTCATAGACACGCTAGGTGCATGGGTTTTAAACCAAGCCTGTATGTTTTGCGCTAAGCAACAACAAAATGGTAATAGCGAGTTATCCATTGCGGTGAATTTATCATTTGCACAGTTCAAAGACGGTAATCTGCCACAAATCGTAAAGGGTGCGTTAGAAACTTCCCAGCTAGCTCCAGAACATTTAGAGCTTGAGCTAACAGAATCTATTTTGGCCGACGACAATGGCAATGTTATTCAACAGCTTGAGCAAATAAAAAGCCTTGGCGTTACGTTCGCAATTGATGATTTTGGTACTGGGTATTCCAATCTTAATTACCTTCGTACATTCAGTGCCCAAAAATTAAAAATAGATCGTATTTTTATCAATACATTGGGCTTTGACGAAAAAGATGTGCCCTTAGTCACAGCAATAATAAGTATCGCTGAAAGTTTAGGTATGGCAACCGTGGCAGAGGGTATTGAGAATGAAGCTGCGCTAAAAAAGATTACTGAAATGGGCTGTGACATTGGTCAAGGATACTATTGGAGTAAGCCTGTACCAGCGGAACAAATTGAAAGGCTAATTGAAGCGCAATCCCCCACTAACCAGCGGTAAAAAGTTATTAGGCTACGCCGGCTAGTGATATTGGAGCGTTGCTTTTACTGCCTATTTAAAAGCCATGATAAGTTACAAACTCTTCGTTATCGGCGCGGGTAGAGCGCACGTCATTAGCAGGAAAATCAGGGTCGGGATAGCCTAAAGCAATACAAATCATAATGGCTTCATCATCGGGAATGTTAGCGCACTGGTGTACCACTTCAGACTGCATGATACCCTGACCGTTTATCACACAACCTAACCCTAAATCCCACGCTGCTAGAACAATGCCATACGCTAGTGACCCTAGGCCAAATTGGGTTATTCCAGCGGGCTCTAGAGACCTATCATATGTGAGAACCAGCGAAACGGGTGCATCAAACTGCCTGAAGCCTCGCATCATCCAATCCATACGCTTTTCTTTGTCTTCACGCGATATTCCCATCACGTCGAACAATTGAATAGCCACATCAATTTGGCGCTGACGATGAATACCCTCGTAGTCTTCCTTATAAGGAAAGTCACGAACGTGCGGCTTACCTTCAAGCGTATTTTTGGTGTTGCCTTCGCGAATTCTATCGAGGACATCGCCAGTTACCGCATGAATTTTCCATGTTTGTGTGTTGTAAGATGACGGCGCCCACTTCGCGGCGTTGATAATTGCGTCTACCGTTTCTTTTGTAACGGGCTGTTTTGTGAACCCTCGTACACTTTTTCTCGATGCTGCAAATTCCGCAAAATTCATGAACGTCCTTAAACCCTATGTTTTTCAAGCCAAATTGTTAAATTAGAGTAAACAGTAGGACTTGAGTGTTCAATAGCGTCAGCACCTTATTAAGATTGTTTGTTTTTATAGATGTATATTCAACAACTCAAATTAAGATGGCTTTCCTTTTTTAACGCATTTAAGAATCTACAACTGTATTCGACGTTCTATTTGCTTCCCTCGATTAACGCTCTCGGACGACAGGGAAAAGTTAAACTTTCGATTAAATCAGGCTTTGGCAATTTGCGATAATCGCATTCGTAGCATACGTTTAAACTAAAAATAAGCCTTGTTGTTTACGTATGTCCCTATTTAAGAAATCAAAAACTGAACAATCCGCTCCGCGTCTAGCCCCTTGGAAAATAGCGATTATCGACGATGAAGAGGGAATACATGAAGTTACCAAGTTAACGCTGCGCAAATTTACTTTTGAAAAGCGTGGCGTAGAGTTTTTATCTGCCCACAGTGGAGAAGAAGGTTTAGCCCTCTTCAAAGCACACCCCGACATCGCGCTGGCGTTTGTAGATGTAGTGATGGAAACCGACGATGCTGGGTTAAAACTGGTAGACGCCATTCGAAACGAGCTTAATAACCATGTTAGCCGCCTTATATTACGAACTGGTCAGCCCGGCCAAGCCCCAGAAGAAGATGTTATCCGTCGGTACGATATTAATGATTACAAAGCAAAGACTGAGCTTTCTTCTTTAAAACTGAAATCCTGTGTTTACACCGCCATTCGCTCTTATCGTGATATCCAGACCATAGAGCAAGGTAAACGTGGAATGGAGGACGTGCTTAAATCCTCTTCATCTGTATTGGCCAGCCAGTCTTTGGCCCAATTTGGGACAGCGGTGCTTAAACAAACGCTGACCCTTTTAAATTTAAATAATTCAGTGCTCTACCTGTCTACCCAGCACACTGACCTCTATGGTGATACCACTATGACGGTGTTAGGGGCCAGTGGCGATTTAATTGGGCTGTGTGAGCCCGGCATCTCAAAGCAGATTCCGGAAAGCATTGCTGAAGAAGTCAACCAAGTTCTGTTAAGCAAAACGCACCTTCAAACGAAAGACCGTTTTATTGGTTATTACCCTACAGGGGAAGACAGCCACAACATTTTGTATGTGAAGCTTAATGAACCGTTAGACGCCCTTCAACGCAAAACCTTGGAAATGTTTGCATCTAACGTGGCTATCATTTTTCAAAATCTCACACAAAAAGAAGATATCCAGCAAACCCAGAAAGAGCTAATCATGGTGCTTAGCGACGCCATTGAAATGCGAAGCAAAGAAACCGGCGGCCACGTTAGGCGGGTTATTTTAATGACTGAGTTTTTGTCAGAAAAACTCCACATGAGTAGAGAGTTAATTGACACCATTCGATACTCAGCGGCGCTTCACGACGTGGGTAAAATCAGTATTCCTGAAACCATTTTGCACAAGCCGGGCAAGCTTGACCCAGAAGAATGGGAGATTATGAAAACCCATGCGCAAAAAGGCTATGACTTGCTTGCCGACTCGGATCGCATTGTTGCAAAAATGGGGGCCATCATTGCCAAGACTCACCACGAACGGTGGGACGGCAATGGCTATCCCGAAGGTTTATCGGGCGATGATATTCCCATTGAGGGCCGCATTATGGCCATTGTTGATGTGGTTGACGCCCTACTATCTAAGCGCTGTTACAAGCCTGCCTGGAGCGAGGAAGACGTAAAAGCTTACCTTGTGGAAAACGCAGGCAAACAGTTTGACCCACTAATTACCCATATCATGCTTGAACATTTCGACAGAATACTAGAAATACGCGCGTTAGAACCGGACGAAGATGAATGAAAGAAGCATTAGAGTTAATTTTACTACGTGTTAGCCAAAGCGAAGATATTGATAAAGGTGAATTGAATGTGGCGTCACGGCTTATTATCAACTCCGTCTGCGAAGGGTTGAAAATTACGCGGGCGGGTATTTGGCTATACGACCAACAGCAAACACTTGTTCAATGTACCCTATTAATCGATAAAGGGAACGACCTTGATAGCGAAAGCTTGGTGCTCACCCGTAAAGATTTCCCACACTATTTCGAAGCCCTAGACTCTGGGAGAACCATAGCCGCTCACAACGCGCTAACAGATGTTGCCACCTTCGAGTTTGCTGACGTCTACCTCGGCCCTTTAAATATTAGTTCAATGCTTGATGTTCCTATTCGACACAGAGGTAAAATGATAGGAATAATTTGTTGTGAGCATCAAGGTGAAGCGCGACACTGGGAGGCTGATGAGATGGTATTTGCCGCCTCTTTGGCTGACCTATATGGCCGCGCGGTAAGCGCTAATGAACGCGCTGATTATGAAGCGCAACTACTAGAAGCGAATCAAACGTTAGAACAAAAAGTAAAAGATCGCACAGCAGAGCTAGAGGCCGCCCAAGAAAAACTTATCGAGTCAGAAAAAATGGCTGCCTTAGGTAACCTTGTAGCTGGTATCGCCCACGAAGTTAATACACCTTTAGGTATCGCACTCACCTCTGTCAGTAACTGCAAAGAAGAGCTCAAAGACATTTATCGAGATTTCGAGAATGGCGAGTTAACAGAAGAAGGTTTTAAAGACTTTGAAGCAATATGCTCTGAAGGATTAACTCTAGCGGAAACAAGCCTGGTGCGGGCCGCGAACTTAGTTCAAGACTTTAAGCGAACCTCTGCCGATCAAACCTCACTAGAAATTGAGGAAATTGCGCTGGATGAATATATTCCACGGGTTTGTAATCCATTAAAACCCATGCTTCGCAAGGAGCAAATCGAGCTTTCTATAGACGTCACGCCCAAATTAGTAATTACCACTTGTCCGGGCATTATTGCCCAGCTATTAACGAACTTAATATCGAACGCGCAGCGTCACGCCTTTGGTCCGTCAGTAGACAACGATATAAACAAAGTTGCTGTAAGCTGTAGCCAAAATGACAAAGGTGTTGTAATAAGCGTTCAAGACAATGGAAAAGGCATTCCTGAAGAGCTTCATACAAAAGTGTTCGAGCCGTTTTATACAACTGCACGCGATAAAGGTGGCACGGGTTTAGGCTTGAATATTTTATACAATCTTGTTCGACAGAAGTTTAACGGAGAAATTGACTTAATCTCAGCCCCAGGGGAAGGAACTACGGTGACGGTTTGTATACCTGTTGAAAGTTAGTGCTATTTTACTTTATAAACCATTTGCGTTGATTGAACCAAAACAAGAAGCGCGGCATAGTTTAAATGTCGTGCTTACGACAGACCTATGGCCACCAATACATGTAGTTGCTTTTGGGCTATATGAAACAAAGAAAACAATACCGAGAGCATTGGGTAGTTGCACTTCAAAATGCCGACGTTCCGGTTCGACTAACTGCTGGCATGATAGATCCTATTTCTGGCGCACACATGATGGCCAGATACAAAGCACTTATTCCAAACGCCGATGTATTGATTAGTATTGCTTCATTGGGAATGCTGGCGGCAATACCTTTTAATTCAGCCAGATAGCGGTGAGCTTCTGCTGCCTTTTTGAGTACTGCGCGGGTTTCCCATTGTTCTATATTGTCAAGTGGTAGCAGTGGAGTATATGCACGCATAGTTAACGTCCATTCCTTATTTATAAATATAGAACTGCATATGTATAGATTTTCTAAAAATTTATACATGTACTGTATAACATGTATAGTTTTTCTGTTTATTGGCTCTTCATCATTAACGGGGGACATCCGCATTCATTAAACTGATTTTGCGAAGAATCATTTAATGGAGAGTACAGATGTCCCACGCAGGTACTATTTTAGGCATAAGTGAGTTAGAAATAGAACGTGTTCATCGACATGATTTTATTGAAGTGTGGGCAAAGCCCACTAAAAAGCCGCTATGCAAGCATTGTGAGAGTCGACATTTACGCATAAAAGCCACACATAAGCGTACTGTGAAGCACACGCGCCAAGGTAATCAGGTGCTAACGCTACATTTAAAGGTACCTAAGTATCATTGTCGATGCTGTGGGCGTTATTTCAGGCATCCTTTTGTTGGGATCCGGCCACGCTATCGGGCGTCGGAGTGCTTTCGCTTAGAAGTCTTTGAAGCGCACCACGGTGGTGTTACGCAGCGTGGTATCTCACGCACACATCGCATTAGTCCCACTACGGTAGAGCGTTGGTACCAATCACACATCAGCCAAAAATATAAAGAGATTATCAGTCGTCCCTGCCCAGAGATGCTGGGGATAGATGAACACTTTTTTACCCGTAAGAAGGGTTATGCGACGACGTTTGTAGATTTACGACATCGCAGTGTGTTTGATGTAAAACTGGGACGTTCTGAATTAAGTTTACGCTCGTACTTACGCCACCTTCCCAATAAAGAAAACGTGAAGCTCATCGCGATGGACTTATCGGAAACCTATCGTGGTATTGCCAAACGCTATTTCCCTAATGCTACGATAGTCGCTGACCGTTTTCATGTGGTGCGCTTGATAAACCATCACTTCTTAAAAGCGTGGCAGCAACACCACCCTGAAGGACGTAAAAATCGGGGTTTACTTAGTTTAATGCGACGACATCAATGGCATTTAAGCGAAGAGAAAAACAGCAACCTACAACGCTACTTAGCTGACTATCCTGTGTTGAAAACACTGTATGAGGTCAAACAGAAGCTCATCAGGTATATGCTGTTAAAGACTATGAATGAAAAACGAATGGAGAAGACATTACCGAGGTTCTTAGACTTGCTTGAACAGTTACATCACAGTCCACTTCGTGCACTGGCCAATACCTTAACTTCGTGGTTGCAACCTATCATCGCCATGTGGCGCTTTACACGAAACAACGGGATCACTGAAGGCTTCCACAACAAAATGGAAATGATATCAAGAAGAGCGTATGGTTTTAGAAACTTTGAAAATTATCGAATAAGAGTGATGACCCATTGCGGATGGGATGGTGTTATCAATCGTGTAAGGTGAATGCT
>NZ_CACSIG010000060.1:0-8200 GCF_902705815.1 Alteromonas infernus | reverse complement strand
CTTCGTTCGGATTTTAGCCCACATGCCTGCGCCCCTTATTTAAAAGTTATGTGACTCAGGATATTCATGGATAGAAACACTAAAAAAGCACTGAGATGGGATTCTGGTTACAGAACTAAACCAATCAAACCAGACAAAGCTTCCTTTTCAAGTGGCAAGTATTCTATGGCGTATGCTTGCCTCGACTGCAAAACCTCTTTTCAACGTAGCTTTCCTGGTGCTCCATGCGATTATCCATTGCACGGCCAGTGTGTTTCTTGTGGTGGTGTTACTTATAATTTAGGCCGGCATTTCAAAGCACCAAAAAAGTCTGATATCGCCCAATGGAAAAAGGTGGCATACCTCGTCCACCATGGTTTCTATTTTCAAAAAATCAGGCCTATCAAAAATAGCTATTGCAACGTTTCTTACCCTTCAACGTTGGCAGAAGCTAAAGTGTTTGTTAAAAAGTATAAAAAGCATGCTCTTATTTAGGGTAAAGTCACATAACAAACAAATTATGGCACTCGCTGCCGCTCGCTGGGACGCAAACATGTGCGCGGCTTCGCCATTTTTGCACACATGTCTGCGCCCCTTATTTAAAAGTTAGGTGTCAGGGATGAAAACGATATTACTGTCATTTATTGTCATTGTGTTAGCTGGGTGTACATCAGTCGCCAAACCTACTATCCATCTGCATTCCAACGGAATTAACGAAGCAAAGCTAACCAGCCTAAGAACCAAGTTAGAAAAAAGTGGGTATACAGTAATCAATAGCAATCAAGACTTTTCTCATTTCTTGTTTACGCCGCTCATAGTTGTTCCAAAAAACTCTAAACTCAATACACCAGAGCTTCGACAACAAATAACCGACACTTTAGGCTCTATACCAATTGTAAAACGTGGTAACTTTAAAAATCATAAGTATTCGGTCGGCCATATTGGTGTGTATCTTCGAGCAAACAATGCCACCTAACAAAAAAATTAAGTCACTCACTTCGTTCGCTGGGACGCATACATGCGGGGCGGCGTCGCCATTATGCCCCACATGCCTGCGCCCCTTATTTAAAAGCGTTATGTGAAAACGATGAAAATATTTACATTACTTCTTTTTTTGACTTCATTTTCTACAGTGGCGGATGTTCCCCTTCCAGTAACAGAAGTTAGCGCTTCTAACTTTAAAGATCTTGGTTGGTTTGTACGTATAGAAGAAGTAGACGAGGAAGGGTTTAGATACGGACTAGCTAAATTTCCGCTAGAACTAGAGAGCGGCTTAGTTGCGATGAGAGTTCAGTTTGGGACTACTGATCTATCAGGTAATGATTTAACAGCGTCATCGAGTGATGCCCTAATCCAAGATAAAGAGCCAGAGATATTTTTTGCCTATAAGCCAAATTTAATGGACGCATACGTTTGTATTTACTATGGTTTTGTCAAAGAAAGCATATGTGGAAGCATTTTGTATAAACTCTTTTGAACAATTTTCACATAACAAATAAATTAAGTCGCCCGCTGCGCGGGCTGGGACGCAAACATGCGGGGCGGCTTCGCCATTATGCCCCACATGTCTGCGCCCCTTATTCAAAAGTTATGTGCACAGGTGATTTATGCTGGTCAGAGTAAAAGCTGTGAACTTCTATACAGATGAATCTTGGATACTCAAATTTAAAGATTCGCAAAACAATGAGTATATCGCTCCAAGTGCAAATATATACTCGGTTTTAGGGCTACACACACCAGTTACTAAAAAGCATTTAGACAGTCTTGATGTTGGGGCTTCTGTCCGCGTTAGTTATGAGGTTGTAGAAGGCCAAAATATAGTTACTTCAATTGCCTGAATGTGCACATAACAAACGCATTAACACTCGCTGCGCTCGCTAGGGACAAAAACACGTAGGCTCCCTTCGCTTCGCTCTGTATTATAGCCTACGTATTTTTGCCCGTTATGCGGGTGTTATGTTCACGGGTAAATTATGAGATCGTTCTTTACTTATTTAACCATATGCTTAATCTCTTTGTTCATAGGTTATCAAATACATGGTTATTTTCTTTCTGGAAAACTTCAGGAACAGAAGGCTGATCACATTATCGGACAGGCTGGGTTAATTGGTTTGATCACATCTGGACTCGTATCACTGGAAGAGGCAGAAGGAGAAGATATACAACGATTTATTAATGGCGCTCTTGTATTGGAAGCAGAGAAGTTTAAAGAATTTGCCGAGTCGTCTTCTCACAGCTCTGCTGAATTCGTGGGTAGCGTTTCAGAAACAATTGAAGAGTACCTTATTAAGAATCCTTCAAAGCCATGTATTTCTACTCCTCCTCAAGAAGTTTACAATTGCGAGTACAAACTTAAAATAGGTCAGTTAAACAAGGTCTTAGATAATTTAGTGGTTAAGTGAACATAACAATCTGCTGTAGTCGCTCGCGGGCTCGCTGGGACGCAAACACATGGGCTGCGTCGCTTCGCTCCTAAATTTTAGCCCATGTGTTTCCGCCCCTAAGCAGGGTGTTATGTGCAAGGATGAACATGAATAACATAGTCAATTTTCCAACCAAAGCAGTTCAAGAGTGGAACAGCTTTGAAAAAACTCTTACGAATATATTAGCGGAAAGCGAAGCATCATTAGAGATGACCGATATAGTTATATCACGCATGAAAGATGCGTTTGATGATTATCAGTTTAATTATAATCTATCACTTCAAATACCGAGCGAAGTGGCGGAGCACGTTAAGCATGAAATGACAGGTTTTACTAGCTACTTGACAGAGAAATTTGGGAAACTCCTTCTCCAAAGAGTGATACTAGAAATAAAACTTGCAAAAGAACAAGGTTATTAATGGTTGCACATAACAACCCAATCAACACACTCACTTCGTTCGCTGGGACGCATACATGCGGGGCGGCTGCGCCATTATGCCCCACATGCCTGCGCCCGTTATTGGAAAGTTATGTGCTTCTAAGGATTGGAAATGAATAATTCAGAAAATTTAAATCTTACCTTCTTAGCTATCAAAACAAAGATATTAAAGCGGTTTCGAATCTTTTTGCTCCCAATATTCATCTAAGAGATTGGAAAATTTCTGTTCATGGTAAAAGTGTCGCCATATCGGAAACTCAGAAGAATTTTGACAACGCTTCAAGTTTGGAAATCGAAATCTTAAATATTATGGAAAACGATAATTCGGTCTCCGGAGAGCTCAAGATTGTTGTTAATGAAACAGAAGTACTTTTTGTCGTTGACGTTGTAACATTCAATAGCGACGGTTTGATTTCATCTATTAGGGCTTATCTTGGCAGGGAAAACTAGGATGTATCTGCACGCACCTAACAAGCCAATAAACGCACTCACTTCGTTCGCTGGGACGCATACACGCGCGGCGGCTTCGCCATTATGCCCCACATGTATGCGCCCGTTATTGGAAAGTTATCTTTAAGGAGGAACATTCAATGAACCCCAGTTTTTATAAGGAGTCCTTGGCAGTATTGTTAGCTTTATTTTTAGGTTAATCACCGCAGATTGTTTTGGCAGAGGAGCCACCTGTTAAAAAAAGCAAGAGCGGCAAATGTCACGCTAAAGGTAGTACTTACTATTCCAAGACAAAGAACTACACTCCATATCAGTCTATGGAGGCATGTTTAAAAAGGTGGCGGGCGTCGTCCAAAGTGTTAAACATAACAATCACATTAAGCCACTCGCTGGGACAGTAACACGTGGGCTCTGTCGCTTCGCTCTAAATTTTAGCCCACGCATTACTGCCCCTTATGTGGGTGTTAGGCGTCATTTACTTACAGTATTAAAATGTGAGTTCAGGCGTGACATTCCGACTTAAAGGTTGTTTCGCTAGGTTGTCTTTAAGGCTTGCTTTTTTGGTAGTTTCAACGGCTTTTGCAACGTGTTTTTTATCAAATCCGAAACGCCAACATTCTGCATCATCAGCTTTCTAAACTCGCTCTTTTATCCAGCATTACCGTTAACATCTGGCTTTTCACACAGGGTTGTTTTATCTTAATTTCAATAGTTTAAACACGCGGTCTATTTGGCTAGTGGTGGCAGCAAAGCTGCGTACTTTCAGTTGTACGCCTAACAAAACGCTGTTGGCACTCCCTTCGGTCGCTGGGACGCTAACACGGGGCCGCTTCGCGATTATGGCCCCATGTTAGCGCCCCAAAGCTTAAAGTTATATTTCTTTCAAACGGCAAGGATGTAAATTTTGGTTCGAAATAGAAACAATAAAGTGACAGTTGCCTACAGTTTTTTGTTTCAATCAGACGCATCAGCTAAAAGTGGGTTTAAGGTTATTCAAGAGCGAACAGCCCCCTCAGAATGTTCCATCCGTTATACCAAGGAAGGCAAAGTTATTCTTCGTATCACTAGGCTTCTGGAAAATTCAGAACAAGCTCTATCTAACGTAAAAGAGGAATTGGAATCAGACCTTAAAAGGTATGGGGGTGAGTTTCAGAACTGGAAATATCACGTAATCAGCTCAAACGGATTATTGAAACCTAAGGCCATAACTCGCGCATCTACTTTACTTGCCTGGTTAACCCCTCCTGGAGATGCAAGAAACTATCGCACCTACAAAATGCCTTTTTACTCATTAGTATTTGTATTAGCACTAGGTTTAATTGTAGTTTTGTGGGTATGAAATATAACAATACGCTGTTGGCACTCCCTTCGGTCGTTGGGACGCAAACACGGGGCCGCTTCGCGATTATAGCCCCGTGCCTGCGCCCCAAAGCTTAGCGTTAGCTACCTAGTAAACGACAAGGATATAAAGTGTTTAAACAAAAGCGCCAGAATAGAATTCCTGTTTCAACAAAAGATACCTTCTGCATCCCTTTTAATATCCATCAAAAGGCTAGGAACGGGTATAAGGTTAGTGAAAACCCCGTTAAACCTGCAATTGAGTTCACTGCCACGTACGAAGAAGCACTCGAAAAATTAAGGTCTTATAATATTGCTGGGTGGCGCGACTATGGTAAGGGGAATACACAAAGTGCGCGCAAAGCAGTAGGTTGGGTTAATTTGGACGATGCGAAACGTCTATTGGATGAGAGTGATGACACCAAAAGAGTTGCTTTGTACGAATCTTTGACTGACGTCGTTGATTAAAATCTTAAATACGTGAGAACTCAAATGAATAGGTTCAAAGAAATACTCTGCCTTTACCAGAAAACAGGAGGTAAAAATGATATTCATGATAGTCTTTGCATTTGCTTAGAAACAGGGAAATTATTCATTAGACTTGAAAAATCGAGTAACTCTAGCTGGCGGGGCGAGGACGTCCAAACAATATTTCTGCCGGACGCGAAGAATACTTATAAAGAATATTTCACTAAATCAATCGACTTTCTTAGCTCAGTGAAAGGAGCTAACAAAAAAATTAAGTCGCTCGCTGGCTCGCTGGGACACAAACATGACGGCTGTGTCGCTTCGCTCCGATTATAGCCGCCATGTTTATGCCCCTTATTTGGGTGTTAGGCGTCATTTACTTACAACATTAAAATGTGGGTTTGGATGTGACATTCCAGCATCAAGGTTGTTTCGCTAGGTTGTCTTTACGGCTTACTTTTTTCGGTAGTTTCAACGGCTTTAGCAACGCGCTTTTTATCAACAGTGCAACGCCAATATTTAACATCACCACTTTTCTAAACTCCCTCTTTTATCCAGCATTACCGTTAACATCTGGCATTTCGCACGGGGTTGTTTTATCTTAAATTCAATAATTTAAATAAGCGGTCTATTTGGTTAGTGGTGGCAGCAAAGCTGCGTACTTTCAGTTGTACGCCTAACAAAACGCTGTTGGCACTCCCTTCGGTCGCTGGGACGCTAACACGTGGGCTGGCTCGCTTCGCTCGGATTTTAGCCCACGCGCTAGCGCCCCAAAGCTTAGCGTTATGCCAATAATCATGGATAGAGAAATCTCGATATGAAAGAACTGATTCTTCCAAAAGAAAATAACAACGAATCAATTGAAGCAACTCAAAGCATATTGTTTGTGGGCGCCAATGGCTCTGGAAAAACCCGTCTTGGCACTTGGATTGAAATAAATTCACCTCAGAAACACCTAGTACATAGAATATCTGCGCAAAAATCCCTCTCCTTACCTGATTCCACTACTCCTCAATCGATAGAGCAAGCGGAGAAGGATCTTTTGTTTGGCAACCCCGGGTGGACCTACCAGAATAAGGCGAGCAAGTGGCAGAACAAACCAGCTACTGCGTTTCTAAACGATTACCAAAAACTCATGGTTTATTTGTTCTCGGATGAAACTGAGGAGAATGCGAAGTTCAAGAGGGCCTGCAAAGAAAGTGAAGAACGTGTTGCCCCTCCTATAACTAAGATTGATCGCGTAAAAGAATTATGGGAAACAATCCTTCCTCACAGGGAATTAGTTATTGGAGGATTAAGAATTCAAACACGCGTTAGGGGACTTGAGGACAAAATATATAACTCATCAGAGATGAGTGATGGAGAGAGAGTTATATTTTACCTCATAGGGCAGTGCCTAGCCGCTCCAAAAGATGGAATCATTGTTATAGATGAGCCCGAATTACATCTGCACAAGTCTGTCCAGGCTCCATTATGGGACGCTGTAGAAAAACTAAGAGACGACTGCCTTTTTGTTTATTTAACGCATGATGTTGATTTTGCAGCTGCTAAAGAAACAGCGAAAAGAGTGTGGCTGAAATCTTTCGATGGCCAAAAATGGGAATGGGAGCAAATAGAAGACGATGAAAATCTCCCAGACGATTTACTTATTGAGGTTTTGGGGAGTAGAAAACCTGTTGTATTTGTAGAGGGCGAAAATGGCAGCTTTGATGTCAGCCTATACAGAGAACTTTTATCAGATTTTCTCGTTATCCCAAGGGGGAGTTGCACTCAAGTAATCCAATCTGTAAAAGCGTTAAAAGCAAACCCACAAATACATCATTTGGATGTGTACGGATTAATCGACAGAGACCGTAGGGTTCACGCTGAAATTACAAAGCTTGAACAAGACTCCATTTATGTATTGAGCGTAGCAGAAGTTGAGAATCTGTTTTGTGCGAGAGAGGTTCTTGCAATAGTAAGCAATAGGCTAGCTCGTGACCCAGCATCAGATTTTGATGCGGTTTCCAATACCGTGTTTGGTAGACTTCAGGGAGAGCTCGACCATCAAGTGTCATTGCGCGTATCTAGTGAAGTTAAGTTCCAACTGAATATGTTTGATGCAAGTCAAACTGGCGCTCAAAATATAAACAACGCACTGCAAGCGCTTGTTTCGAGTATTGATGTAAACCAAATATATGCTGATACAGATTCACTTTATCGCAATGTTCTAAATACAAAGGACTATGAGCAGTTATTGGCGCTCTACAACCGTAAGTCCCTTTCTTCACAAGTTAGTAATTCATTGGGCTTAGCAAATGGAAGCTTGCCAGAAACGATCGTCCGACTTGTGAGGGGCGATTCTAAAGAAGAAATTAAGAATGCGTTAAAACCCTATTTTGGGAACTTTCAGCAACATATGGCATAACAAGTTGCTGCACTCGGAAAGATTACTCGCTGCGCTCCTAATTTTCCGGTGAGCAAGGCGTTAGCTGTCTGGTGAAGCCAATGAGTAAGTATTACGCGATGAAGCAAGGGGCATACCCCACCGAAGAACAGGTAGCCGAAGCTAGGCGTAAAAAGCACGTAAAACACCTAGATTATTTTTACGGCGATTACTGGTCTATTTTCGAGGACGAGGGTCATAGATTCTTCATCGAGTTTGATGTGGGTCACTTTGCATCTAAGTTTGTTGTCCGAGAAATAAGTGGTGAGGACTACGGAGCACTGAAAAACGATAAAGGCCTGTTCGATAAAGTTCGTAGGAGTGTGGAGTGAATTGCACAGCTAACCAAACGCTGTTGGCACTCCCTTCGGTCGCTGGGACGCAAACACGTGGGCGGCTTCGCCATTTTCGCCCACGAGCCTGCGCCCCAAAGCTTAGCGTTAGCCATCACTGGAGAAAGGATGAAACTACCTTTAATTAAAATTTTTCTTTTCGCATTTACTGCATTTTTAAGCGGTTGTTCGGCGACTGGCGAAAAGTTTTCGGAAGCCACATTGGTAAACCAAGAATCAGCTACCGTCTATTTTATGAGGCAGAGTAAGTTTTTGGGTGCGGCTGGTTGCAGAGATGTATTTATAGACAATAAAAAAGTTGGCTGTATAAAAAATGCTGGATTTT
>NZ_CACSIG010000059.1:0-32004 GCF_902705815.1 Alteromonas infernus | reverse complement strand
GTAAATCCGGAATTCTAAGGCCGAGACGCGAGACGAGCTCCCAAGGGAGTGAAGTTGTTGATGCCCTGCTTCCAGGAAAAGCTTCTAAACTTATGATTATATGAACCGTACCCCAAACCGACACAGGTGGTCAGGTAGAGAATACTAAGGCGCTTGAGAGAACTCGGGTGAAGGAACTCGGCAAAATTGTACCGTAACTTCGGGAGAAGGTACGCCTCTGTTTGTGAACACTTTACGTGGTAAGCAAATGGAGGCCGCAGTGACCAGGTGGCTGGGACTGTTTATTAAAAACACAGCACTCTGCAAACTCGTAAGAGGACGTATAGGGTGTGACACCTGCCCGGTGCCGGAAGGTTAATTGATGGGGTTAGTCCTCGGACGAAGCTCTTGATCGAAGCCCCGGTAAACGGCGGCCGTAACTATAACGGTCCTAAGGTAGCGAAATTCCTTGTCGGGTAAGTTCCGACCTGCACGAATGGTGTAACCATGGCCACGCTGTCTCCACCCGAGACTCAGTGAAATTGAAATCGCAGTGAAGATGCTGTGTACCCGCACCTAGACGGAAAGACCCCGTGAACCTTTACTACAGCTTGGCACTGAACATTGAACCTACATGTGTAGGATAGGTGGGAGGCTTTGAAGCACAGTCGCTAGATTGTGTGGAGCCGTCCTTGAAATACCACCCTTGTATGTTTGATGTTCTAACATTGGCCCCTTATCGGGGTTGTGGACAGTGTCTGGTGGGTAGTTTGACTGGGGCGGTCTCCTCCCAAATAGTAACGGAGGAGCACGAAGGTTAGCTAATCACGGTCGGACATCGTGAGGTTAGTGCAATGGCATAAGCTAGCTTAACTGCGAGACAGACACGTCGAGCAGGTACGAAAGTAGGTCATAGTGATCCGGTGGTTCTGTATGGAAGGGCCATCGCTCAACGGATAAAAGGTACTCCGGGGATAACAGGCTGATACCGCCCAAGAGTTCATATCGACGGCGGTGTTTGGCACCTCGATGTCGGCTCATCACATCCTGGGGCTGAAGTCGGTCCCAAGGGTATGGCTGTTCGCCATTTAAAGTGGTACGCGAGCTGGGTTTAGAACGTCGTGAGACAGTTCGGTCCCTATCTGGTGTGGGCGTTGGATGATTGATGGGAGCTGCTCCTAGTACGAGAGGACCGGAGTGGACGAACCGCTGGTGTTCGGGTTGTCATGCCAATGGCATTGCCCGGTAGCTATGTTCGGAACGGATAACCGCTGAAAGCATCTAAGCGGGAAGCCGGCCCAAAGATGAGTCATCCCTGACCTTTAAGGTCTGGAAGGGTTGTTATAGACGATGACGTTGATAGGCAGGGTGTGGAAGCGTTGTAAGGCGTTAAGCTAACCTGTACTAATTGCCCGAGAGGCTTAACCATACAACGCCTAAAAGGCTTCGGTGAGAAGTTGGCGTTGTAAGCAAAGACAAGCTAAAAGCAAGATGGAGTAAAAAGTAAGTTACTCACTGATTGAATTAATATTATCTTTCCCAAATTGTTATCAGTTTTTCCTGGCAGCCATAGCGATACGGTACCACCTGATTCCATTCCGAACTCAGAAGTGAAACGTATTAGCGCCGATGGTAGTGTGGGGTTTCCCCATGTGAGAGTAGGACACTGCCAGGTCCTTATTTCGAAAAGCCCTTGTCTTACGACAAGGGCTTTTTCGTTAGGAAGCAAAGCGAGTACTCTGTAGTCAAAAACTGAGGGTACTGTGTGTCTTCCTTGCGCAAAAGTCGCGACAAAGAGCGTCACGATTTTGCACCACTAAACCCTCCTAACGGCGGGTTTTTTGTGTTTGGGAGAAAGGAAATTATGGGGTTATGCTTCAGTTTTTAATGCTTGTTTCTTCAGTGTTTCTATCATGTGTTCGCGCATTTTAAACTTCTGTAGTTTGCCTGTGACCGTCATGGGATAGTCTTGTACTACATTTATGTATTTTGGAACCTTAAAGTAAGCTAGCTTAGACTTAAGATACTCACGTATCTTTTCTTCATCAATGTGACGATTTTCTTTAGCTTTTATCCAAAGACAAACTTGTTCTCCGTATCTATCGTCTGGAATACCAAATACGGCGGCATCAGATACGTCGTTGTGTTGATACAATACCTCTTCTATCTCTCGCGGATAGATATTTTCACCACCGCGGATGATCATATCTTTTATCCGTCCTACTATGGTGACATATCCTTCGTCGTCCATTTCACCGAGATCGCCAGAGTGTAACCAACCTTCATCATCGATCGTTGCTTTTGTCTTAGCTTCATCTCCCCAGTAGCCTTTCATTACACAATAACCTTTCGCGCAAATTTCTCCTGGCTCACCAATTGGTAACGTATTACCCTTAGCGTCAATAATTTTAACTTCAGTATGAGGCATTGCACGGCCTACGGTCTTCACTTGCTTCTCGAAAGGGGAGTCTATGTCGGTAATATGATTAATAGGACTGCATTCCGTTTGTCCGTAACCTATAACCACTTCGGTCATATTGAACTCACTATGCACTTTGCGCATAAGCTCTTCTGGGCAAGTACTGCCAGCCATTACTCCCGTCCGTAATGTCGATAAATCAAATTCTTTAAAGTTCGGTAGCTCTAGCTCAGCGATAAACATAGTTGGAACCCCATGCAACGCGGTGCATTTTTCTTCCTCCACAGTACGAAGTGTAGTTTCAGGGGCGAATGATTCACCAGGAAAGACGGCACAAGCCCCAGATGCTAAGCACACCAAATTACCCAACACCATTCCAAAGCAATGGTAAAGCGGAACGGGTATACATAGCTTATCTTTGTGTGTGAAGCGCATGGCTTGGGCCACAAGTAATCCGTTATTGAGAATATTTCGGTGTGTTAACGTAGCGCCCTTAGGGTTTCCTGTGGTCCCAGAAGTAAACTGAATATTAATGTTATCGTCTGCGCTCAGTTCAGCTTCTATCTCTGTAAGTTTAATGCGCAATGACTCTGCCGGCTCTTTCTGCAGGGCTGAAAAGGGGAGTAGTCTGTCTACTGGTTTGTCACCTATAGTGTAGATGAACTTAAGTGACGGTAACATTGAAAGAGAAAGTGGCTGCGCTAGGGAGTCGCTTCTATCATCCTCTATTTCAGGGGCAAGTTCTTTTAACATCGCTACGTAGTTAGACTGTTTAAAAGATTGGGCCATGACAAGGTATTTAACCTGAACATTATTTATGGCAAACGCGAGTTCATCAGGGCGGTAAGCTGGGTTTAGGCACACCATTATTGCGCCAATACGTGCTGTAGCCATTTGCACAATAGACCACTCTATATTGTTGGGTGACCAAATACCTACTCTATCACCTGGTTCTACACCGTTAACAAGCAATCCACACGCTACTCGTTCGATTTGAAGCCAGTACTCTTTATACGTCCAATTAATGTTCTGATGTCGAACAACAATGGCTGGGTGGTCTGTGTAATTGTCGACAACTCTTTTGAAGTACTGACCAATCGTCAGTGAAGTTAGTTCTGCATTCTTAGGCCCTATAAACTCACTTTTTGAAAGAGGAAACGAAGTGTTAGGTAAGCTGTCTGATTCCATCATAATTTGCCTCCATGCGCGTACGCATCTGCTGTAGAGAAACACTGTTAGTTTTGAGGTACGCTATTCAAATTAATAGCGCGTTTAAAATACACACGTAAAACGCTAAAAAAAAAAATAGCGTGGTAAACATATATTTTAATAATTATTAACAATATTGTTGCAAGTGGGTTTTGTCGACAAGATGTTAGTCTTATATGGCGTCGTTCAGCGACAATATTTTGTATTTCGTCGCAGGTGATAATAAAGAAATGAGGTCTAAAGCACTGTCTCTCATACAGGAAAGACCTATTAAGCAAAAAAAGCCCCGCTTAGTTAGCGGGGCATAAAATCGGGAAACTACAACAAATTTACGCCGAACTATTCTGATTCGATTTCTTCAAAATAGGTGCGGTATTCCATGCGCGTAATATATGAATCACCATCTTCATCCATCGATTCAAAGTCGCCTTCAACGTCCGCTACGTCAAGTTCGGTCTCGCTGATTTTGCCGTCGCTATCCATGTCGATTTCAGTGAACTTAGCGTTTGCGGTCGCTGACATTTCAGTACGCAACTCCTTATTCTTTTCTGAGATCATTTCGTTATCTGCTTTAGAAAAGAGCTCAGGGTTGCCTTTCTCAGTTAGCGCCGCGTCATTGGTTCCTTCTGTCTGTACTTGAGTGATAATCTCGTCGCTAAACATTGACGGTTTCTCATCAACAAACGTGTTGAATTCTGTACGGCTAACCATGCTATCTCCATCAGTGTCCATTTTAGAGACCAATTTGCTGTCGATAGCACCTGATGACTCTGAGCCAACAATGTAACCATTGCTGTCTTTATCGAGTGCGTTGAAGCCCATAGTGATCTTTTCTTCATGGTGACCTGCAAATGCTGATGTTGACAGTGTAGCAGCGACAACAGCACCAGTAATCATACTTAACTTTGTGATCTTCATAATCAAATTCCTTCTGTTTCTCTTTGCGAACACGGGCGATCAATTGCCCTAACCACTAAATTGAACGCATGTTGATTGGAGTAAAAACTTCGATCAAACCTATTTAGCTACTCACTTATCTTTTATTCACTTGTCGTGCCAATGAAATAAGCTAATGAAATAAATGAGAAAAACGGTTTTTTGACTGTGCGAGGAGTGTAATATTTTTGTTAAATTGTCACGCAGCATGAAAGATCTTCATACGCAAGCTAACGCTAGAATAAGGTAAGTTGATCGTTAGCAATCTGTTCAAAGTTTAACGAGATAAGAGGTAGTATGCTTTCCGCAATAGGCTTTATTTGCTTTTCGATATAATGATCATAGTCAAGGGGGGCGAACGCGGTTTCCACAGTCTGCGGGCCTTGAACTGTAATCACATAGGCAATTGTTGTGTTTGTTTGATAGCGCAATGGCAACCCTTGCTCTTTAAAATGCTCATCAGCTCGCCGCGCAGCTTTTACATGGGGGGGAAGTGATTTAATATAAGAAGACAACGGTTTTCTTAAGCGCTTTTTGTACACTAAATCATCATCAAGTTCCCCTGCTTTAACCGCGTTTAGCATGTCACTTATATAGCTCTCTACAGGTTGACCAGTGAATACCCGTTCGTACAGTTCGTATTGAAACGTTTTAGCCAGAGTTGTCCAGTCTGAGCGCACGTTTTCTAAGCCTTTAAAGGTTAGTTGTCCGTCTTTCATTCCCGCGTAACGTTTTTTACTTCCTTCGGTAGAGCCCCTAATCGTAGGCATAAAAAACGTTGAAAAGTGAGACTCGAATTCAATCTCTAAGTGACAAGCAATGTCATAGCGGTCTTTAAGTAGTGCCGACCATTTTTCGTTGATGATTTGTGCAAGCTTAATACCCGTTTCTGTGGGCGTACCCAATGTGCCGTTACCTTCTACGTGAACAAAGGTCGAGTCGGTATCACCGTAAATGACGGTATAACCGAGTTCTTCTATCCATCCGGCAGTGGTTTGCATGATCTCATGTCCACGTAAGGTGATAGAACTCGCAAGGCGGGGATCGTAAAAGGGGCAGCCACCACTACCTAGTACACCGTAAAACGAATTCATTAATATTTTAATCGCTTGTGAACGAGGTGCATCCTTTTGCTTTTTTGCCTCGTCACGCTGCAACCATAAGTTCTCAATGATAGTAGGCAAAAAGTGGGAGGTACGACTGAATACCGCGCCTTTGAACCCTTCTATAGCATGTTTAGGCGATTTCAATCCTTCAGCCAACCCCATGGGGTCAATTTTGAATGTACGTATAATAGAAGGGTATAGACTTTTAAAGTCGAGAACTAATACATCTTTGTAGAGGCCAGGCTGTGACCGCATGACATAGCCACCTGGGCTCGCTAACCCGCCATTTTCAGGTCTAACGCCAGCAATATAAGATTTGCGATGAAGTTTAGGTAAGTATACGTTCAAAAATGCCGCCACCGACCCGCCGGGCCTCGTCATATCCAACCCCGTCAGTATGCTTCGCAACGCGAGGAAGTCGATAAATTGGGTTTGCTCCTGTATGCGGTTTACCAGCTCCGTGTCTTTATAGTTATAGTCGGCCAGCGCAATGGGGTCTTCATGATATAAACGTTTTATCGCCGCTAATTTGTCGGTCTCTTGAATAAGTTTGTTTTCACCTAACAGTGCCTCTGAAACGTTATCTAACGAGAACGACTCAAACTGATAGGTCATTGTTTTAAGTGCTTCAATGCCATCTATTACACAGCGCCCTGGTACATCAACCAAGGTTTGATCTTCCCATTGTCTGACTGAAGCTTCGCGTTCATGGCGGCCAAGGGTAAATTTGAGTTTATTCGCTTTGGCCCTTCGAGCAAGTACTGCCATGTCGAACTGCTTAACATTCCATCCTAAAATAATGTCGGGGTCGTAGGAGGTAACATAGTGAAAAAACGCGTGTAGTAGCTCTTTTTCCGAATTAAGCACTAGTAGTTGGTATGGCTTGTCGTTTCGCTGCTCCACACCCCGCTTTTCAAAAGTTGGTGGGCAAACAAGGAGCACAAGGTTTACCCCTTCACCGGCTAAAGCAATACTAAACAGCATTTCATGTTCGTCACACTCAATATCTATGCTTAGAGAAGAGAAGCGTGTTCGAAAGTGACAGGGGCGTATTTGTGCATTTTCAATTACTGTTGTCGGTGAGCTATCAGCGCCGGCGTTAGGCCCGATAAACTCAACCGCGCCATACACAAACCTTTCCATTAAATAGCGATCAGCCACACGGATGTCGGCTTCGTACAGTACAATATTTGCCTCTCGTGCAAGCTGACGTAGCTGGTGCATGTGAGACTCAGTCGCGGTTTTAACCGTGGTCACTTGCTTTTGTTCTAGCGTATTAAAGCCGTCATTCTTAATGTCTAATGTGGCCGGAATCCGTTGTGCGATGCTCTGTAACGCTTCAACATGCTCCAATGACACAAAACAGGTGGGGGCTTGTGGTGCAGATATTAACCTAACGGTACCTGTCGGCGTTTTAACCCACAGTTCTACGTAGACTTTGCCACGTAGTGTGAAGGTACCTTTATTGAGTATAAATCCTTGCTGAATTGTTGAAGCTTGCATGTATCCGTTTGAGTGAAAGGCGTTTAATGAGTGAAGGTAATAATGCGTTAATTACGTTTATCAAGCGCTATAACAAGCATCAGGAGCGAGTATACCGTTTGTTATCACCAACTCCTATAGATCTCTATTCGACAGATATGTTTGTTTTTCAATACAGAGCGGGTTAGAACCAAACTAATACAAACAAGCTTACACAACAAGCGTATGCGAAGGCGGTAAGCATAAGTAAAGTAGGTGAGGGCGATATGGAATATCTTTACGAGAAACAGGTTGAGCCGGGTAAGCTAATCGAAATTGCCGAAGGCGTACTGTGGCTGACCATGCCTCTACCTTTTGAATTAGACCATATAAACCTTTACCTAATTCGGGGGGACGGGGGCTGGGTAGTGGTCGATACTGGTATAGGAACGACTACCACCAAGTCATTATGGCAGCGTATTTTCGAGCAGCTGGACGGCCCTATAGTTGGGGTTATAGTGACGCACTTGCACCCTGACCATGTGGGTCTGGCAGGCTGGATAGCCGACACTTTTAAGGTTCCGTTTTACATGACGCAAACCGAGTATTTCACTGCTCGCGCATTTGCGGCTGGAAGGAACGGAGCTACAAATGAAAGAGACGTGCTTTACTACCAGCGCGCCGGCCTTGACGAGGTAATGATTGAGAAGCTGACAGCGACAGAGGGCAACGGCTACAGCAGTGTAGTGTCGCCGTTACCCATTAGCTATACCAGGCTTAAAGACCAGATGGAATTAGCGTTAGGTGATAATCAATGGAAGGTCATGATTGGGCGCGGTCACTCTCCCGAGCACGCTTGTTTATATAGCGAACAAAAAAATATTTTGATTTCAGGGGATCATATTTTACCCATTATCACCCCCAATATAGGCGCATATTCCACTGAGCCCGATGCTAATACGTTAGATGATTATCTTAATACGCTACCCAAATTCAAATCACTGCCAAAGGATGCCACAGTTCTACCTGCTCATAAGCTTCCGTTCATTGGCCTTCATGAGCGCGTCGACACCCTGTTAGCTCATCACCATGACCATTTAAACGTATTGGTAAATGCGTGTGAACAGCCGCAAACTGCCGTTGATTTGTTGCCGGTGCTGTTCAAAAGGAAACTATCTAGCCGAAATATGGTGTTCGCCGTGGCCGAGTGTTTGTCGCACTTAAACTACTTACTGAACCAAGGGGTGATCAGTCGAAGTGTAAATAGCAAAGGGCAGTTTGAGTTCAAAGCAAACCAGACCAAGCAGCTCGCTAGTTAAATTGTAAGGCGATAGATAATGCGCAAGGGTGTGTTTAGCCTGCTTAACCCGAGAGTTAAATGCATGAATTAGGGCGTGAGTGGGCTATCGAGCTCACGGTCTATACTCTCATTTTCCAAGCAAGATAACTGTTTGGGAATGGTTATTTCCACTACGGTTCCTTTATTTTCTTTGCTGCTTATCGATATCTTACCTTGGTGCTGTTCTATCGCGGTATAGGCTACGGATAACCCTAACCCCTGGCCTTGTCCCTCAGGTTTTGTAGTGAAAAAAGGCTCAAACAGCCGCTTTCGGTGCTTAACTGGAATACCGCACCCTGAATCGAGAATTTTAATCACTACCGAATCTCCTTTTTCGATAACACTCAATTTTACAAACCCTTTCGTTTCAATGGCTTGAGCCGCGTTAATCATGACGTTCATTAAGGCTTGTTTCAAAGGCCCGGGGTTTCCCATCACCTCGACTTTTTCGTGCTCACATTCAAACTTATAGTGTGGCGCACTATATTGCGCTGAAATTAGCGTAATCAATTGATTGCATATTGTGCACACATCGACAGTTTGAACCCCTTCTGTATTTTCCAAAGAAAAGTTTTTAAGGTTTTCAACAATGTCTTTTACTCGGGTGAGGCCATCGGTAGATTCTTCAATTAATTCTGTGATGTCTTCTTTTAACAAGTCGTAGTGATTCGATTGAAATAAGGCGTCGATTTGCTCTTTAAGTTCGTCGTTAAACTGTTCAAGCTGTGCATAAACACCATCACAGATAGAGATTAGGTGAGACGCGTATTGCCCTAGAGTATTTAGATTTGCGTTAACAAAACCAACCGGGTTATTGATCTCATGGGCAATCCCAGCCGCAAGTTGCCCGGTAGACGCCATTTTTTCAGCCTGAATAAGTTGGCTTTGTGCGGTGTCGAGTTTACGAATGAGCTTTCGTTGAGCTTCATGTTCTTTTTTTAGCGCTTCAGACAGCTTTTGCTGCGCTCTAAAGTAGCTAGCCTGGGCTGTAACATCTTGTAAGAAAATACACGCTAACTTCTGACCTGAATTTTTGTCTTTGATGGGGAGAATTTCCATATTCTGATACATCTGCGTTTCTTCACCCGTAATGGGGCGAGAGCTTTTAAATGGAAATATATGAGGGCGCTGCTCCCAGTAACTAAAGCTTGGGTGCTGCAGCACAAACACCGATTTTAATCTGCGTTTTAAAAACTTCGCTTGCCCTTGGAATAGGTCTGTAACCGGTGTGTCTTTGTAGCAGTCTCGCAAATCGTGAGGCAGTCTATCTAGAAAAAAATCATTCAAGTAAACAACGTTAAACTGCTCATCAACTATGCCTATTCCGACAGGTAATTTACCTACCAGCTGTTCAAACATTATGCGAGCAACTCATCCAGCGTATTTTTCATTCGAGCAAGCGATTCATCGTCGAGGCAGAAAACCACGCGCATGCTAAACGAAGAGATAGCAATAACGAATTGGACTTCCATGACTAAACTATGTTGCCACTTTAAATCATCGAAATTGCTCTTATCGGGTTGAAACAGGGTAGGCATATTCAAGTTAGTCGTCAGCTCTAATTGTTCCGAAAGACCCGCTAAACAAGCCCCCGCTAAGATGTTACACAGTTCTAATATAATTTCCTGAATGTCTTCTTCACTTAATGGATCTTCGTAATCCATCAAGGTGGCAACTTCTGTCAAACCCGCCTGAGAGAGTACGGACATCACTTCACCGTGAACGTCTCCTAAAAACGACTGGCGGGTGTAAAAAGCCCCTTCAGTTTCAAACAATAGTCCATACAGTTGTGTAGGGGTGACTGCTGAAATTTTGGGAATAGAAATATCTATCTTGGTTTCAATTAACTGAGCGAGCGAGTTTGCCGCTTGCCCCATAGAAATATTCAGCAATTCCTGAAGCGCATCTCTTTGCTCTTCATCTAGTGGTAATACGATGCTCATAGATACCCCAACTCAAACAACGTCATTGCTAATTCTTCTTTATCTAAGGGTTTGCGAAGAAAACGCTTGGCTCCGAGAGATAAAACAATTTTTTGCTTTTCAGGTTGAAAGTCTGCGCTGATAACAATGACATTCGGCGCGTCTGTCTTTTCGTGCAGAAACTCTAATACGCCTACACCGTCTACTTCAGGCATAGTGAGATCTAATAGAACGAGCGCAAAGTTACTCTCTGTTAAGGCATCTATAGCTTCTTGGCCATTGGTTGCTTCAACAATATTGTATTCAAGATCTTCGGGAAGTGCTCGTATAACGCTACGCCTCGACAGTTTTGAATCATCAGCAACTAAGACAGAAAGTGACATTTACAGCCTCCTTTATTGGCATTTTTGTGATATGCCGTTTTAGTAAAGTATGTGCAGTTTTAGCGTTACTGCAACAATACCTTTAAATTTTGTTGCTCGGGGGGGCGATGAGCAGCAATACGTCATCTTGAGTATATGACAGAGGTGACTTTTGTGCGTATTAGACTTTTAGTTGAATTGAATAAAGCGTTAATTGTAAGGGGGAGGTAAGGGTGTGAACCGCCACTCGATACACACCACAACATTTTAGGTATTTTGCATCTTGTACATCTTATCGAGTGCCGCGGGCATGGCATCAACATAACGTTTAACGTCGGCAATTTTACCCATACTTACGCGAGACCAATTATCGTAAGTGCGATAAATCCCTCGTATTAGCACGTCTTTCTCAGCCATCGCTTGGCGAAAATACTCAGCGTTACCATCGCCTAAGTTCACGAAAATAAAGTTAGTACTTGATGGCAGTGCCGTCAAACCGTTGGCTTTAACGGCGTCCATAACCATTGCCTTACCCTCATAAATTTTTTCTTTTGAAAAAGTTAAAAAGGCATCATCGTTGTAGCTAGCAATTGCGGCGGCAAGACCGGCTTGGTTTAATGTATATCCGCCCATTCCATAGCGATTAATCCATTCAGTGTTTTCTTCAGAGGCGATGAGGTAACCAACTCGCATGCCTGCAAGGCCGTAGATTTTAGAAAACGTACGCGCAACAATGACATTATGGCCGGCTTTAACCAGCGGGATCATGGTGTGCTTTGGCGGTTCGTCGATAAGTTCATTATAGGCTTCATCAACCAGTACGAGGGTTTTCTTAGATGCTTTTATGCAGAAATCTCGTAGCTTATTAGGGTCGAGTACTTTACCGGTCGGATTGTTTGGATTACAAATATGTACCATTCCAATTGAGTCATCGATGGCGGCGTACATCGCATCAAGGTCAATATCGAGTTCGGCGGTGTTGGCAATTCTCATTATCTCGGGTGCACCCTGCTTTTCAGGGGCTTTAGAGGTGGTATCCCAAAACAGATCCGGACCAAGAATTTTTCCATTTTTACTCGCGGCAACGGCGGCATAAGACAGTATCGGGCTTGAACCCGCACTCAATGAAATATGCTTACGCGTAATGCCGTGACGTTCTGCAATCATATCGAGAAGTGTCATAGCGGCGGGGTACGCATAATAAGCGCCACCTTGGGCTGACGCGGTGGCAATTGCTTCTAGAGCTGCTGGGCTTGGGCCAAAAGGGTTTTCATTGGCATTGAGTTTTGCAACGCCTGGCTTTGGGCCGTATATAACGGAGGGCTGACTCGCAGCGGCTTCTACAGACTGCGCACTAACTAGATTGCTTAATCCACTTGCGCCTATCGCCGACGCGGCTACAGAGCCACCGATAAATAAACGTCTTGAACGGTTATAACTCACGGTTTTTCTCCTTTTTAAACTACTTATATGGCTTTATAAAACATGGCGCTCGATACAATGACGAGGTAAATACCAAATAAGCGTTTTAACTTCTTCTCGCTGAAGTTGTGCGCCATTTTCGCGCCAATTGGCGCGGTAAAGATCGCACCAATACTAATTGCAACAAGGGCTGGAATATTGATGTAACCGATGGTGCCTACCGGAAGTGAGGCAGTGTCGGGATGCTTCATGAACAAAAAGCCTATCGCACCTGGAAGACCAATTAAAAAGCCTACACCAGCTGCGGTTGCTACCGCTTGCTGTATGGTTCGCTGACACATAACCATGGTGATAACAGTAGGGGTGCCGCCGCCTATACCAAGTAATGCAGAAAAGCCGCCGAGTACAAACGCCAGTACAGCTTTACCAATACCCTTAGGCATGTTGAAAACAAGCCCGGGTCGAACGACGAACTCAGGGAAAAGAAAATAGACCGAATATAGTAGAACGCCTGCAGCGAATACAACGGTTAGCCCGTTGGCGCTTGAGTTGTTAGCAATCAATAACCCGCCGCCAACGCCAAGAATAAGCCATATACTCCACGAGCGAAGAATGTCAAAATCAACAGCGCCTTTCGCACGGTGCGCCATGACAGACCGAGCACTAGAAACAACGATAGACGCTAAAGACGTCCCTATTGCAACTTTAACCAATGCTTCTGAAGGGGGAGTAAAAAAGGGAAAAACGGCAAGCAATGCCGGCACAACCACAAACCCACCGCCATTACCAAACAGGCCTGCTGTAATGCCTGCAATAGCACCGGTAATACATAAAGTAACTACAAACCACAGTAGTTCTAATTCCATCTGCTTTCTTCTCCGCTTAAAACAGCTAAAAACATGAGTGACCTTTAACGTTTTTCTTATATAAAGTTAATTAAAACGCTAACACCGACAACAGTCGGTGTTAGCGAGAGTGCATTAGAAGCGAGCGGCGAGTCGGGTGTAATAATACCCCCCTTGCCAATCGACAACCGAGCCAGAGTCATAAACTTCACCACAACAGGCGTCGCCATTAGTGCTAACGTCGGGGTAGTTATCGAAGAGATTTCTCACGCCTACTGATAACGTGAGGTTTTCGTTAATGAGATAAGACCCTTCAATATCGAACATGAACTCATCGCCGAATGTTTGAATACTCGTCGCGTTTTCTCCATCATCGCTACCCGCATTTTCGTACTCGCCGAAATAACTCAAGCGAGCAACGGCAGACCATACGTCGTAGCTATGTGTCACTGAGAACACACCGCGCATTTCAGGGCGACTGTTTTCAAAGTCGAACTGATCTTCAGCATCAAGGTATTCACTAGGGTCAGAGTCAAACTCTGTTTTGTTGTAGTTCACAGAGCCGGTTAACACTGTAGCGCCGTATTTAGACTCCATTTTGTAGGTGGCAACTACGTCGACCCCTTCGGTTACCGTATCGAAGGCGTTTTGGAAGAAGAACACGCCACCAATAGATTCGGCGCCCGATACATTCGCACCTGAAAGCGCAAGGTAGTTTTGGTATGCATCATAGCCATCGGCGTCAGGGTCGGTGACCACTGTGGTTGAAACATCGCGTGTAGAAACCGAGTAAAGTCGGTCTTCTAGCTTAATGTTGTAGTAGTCGACAGTAAGCGTTAAGTCGCCGTAGTTAGCAGTCATACCCAACGTGAAGTTAGTCGACTTTTCAGGCAAGAGCGCTTCGGCACCAAGGGCTTGCGCTACATCGCCACCCGCTGGGAATAAACCTGTTGCAACAGGGAAGCCATCTGGCAAGCGAGTAGAAACGTTAGTTGTGCCTTGCTGGCCGGGTGTAGGCGCTCTAAAACCTGTACCAAATGACGATCTAAAGCCTACATCATCCGTTAGTTGGTAGAACCCTGCGACTTTGTATACCACCTCAGAACCAAAGTCCGAATAATCCTCATATCGCAGTGCTGCCTGGGCAAAAAGTTCATCGGTAATATCACCTGAAATGTCGGTATAAACGGCATAGGAGTCACGTTCGTACGAACCTGAGTAATCTGGAGAGTATCCAGGGAAGCCGTTAGAGCCAACGCCTACTACAGTATAAACGGCGTCGTCTGGGTCAGAACAATCTAGTGAGGAACCTGCTGCAATGACAGATAGGCCCGCAGCCGTTGCTGTGGTTCCGTCACAGAATCCGTAAGGGTCGGACGTTGCGTAAGGACCGGCAAAGTATGATGCTTCTTCACCTTCAGATATTTCATATGACTCATCTAGGTAACTTGCGCCAAAGGCAAGAACGTACTCGCTAAGGTCGTAGGTAAAGTCAGCTTGTATTTGTGTTTCTTCATTGGTGAGGTCGCCCGGCTCGAAAGAGGTGGGTGACATGTTGCCTAATGATGGGTTTATTGTATTGGCAAGGGTATAGGAAATTTCATTATTTCCGTAACGTCCACTAATATCATAGGTAAGGTCGCCCGACATACCTTTGATACCGCCTACAAAAGAGTAATCGGTTACGTCACCAAAGAAGCGCGGCGTAAACCCTCCGGGAAAGAATTCGGTTGGGTTCCAGATAGAGCCGTCTTCAAGGCGAATATCTTCAATTGTACCGTTGCCTGGGTAGCGATAGTAGAACGAACCATCGCCTTCACTTTCTGAGTAGTTACCAAAAGCATAAAGCTCAGCTTCAGGAGACAAGGCGTAGCCCGCATTCACAAATACCCGCGTACCGCTTGTATTCGGTTGTCCCCACGGCTGTACCACGTCTGAACCATGTACACTATTGGCCATGGCTGTTGCATCGGCAATATACTGTTCTGATTGCTCGTCAACACAGAACCACGGCTCACAATATTGTTCACCCCTAAATGTTGCTTCGCTATCTGAATATTCTGCTGAGATACTTAAAAAGCCATCGTCTCCAAGGGCAAAACCTTTATTGCCGGTAACGGTTATTTGGTCACCGTCACCTTCATAGTACGTGCCATAATCAGCGGTAAAAGAACCGCCTTCCGTGTTGTCTTTAAGCTGGAAGTTAATAACACCAGCGATAGCATCTGAACCGTATTGCGCTGCCGCGCCGTCTCGAAGTACTTCTACTGTTTTAATGGCTGCTGTGGGGATAGTTGCAATGTCTGGGCCCTGTGTACCCGAGCCGCCAATAGAAACAAGTGCTGCTCTATGGCGTCGCTTAGAGTTAACCAGTACCAAGGTTTTATCGGTAGGCATGCCACGAAGTGTTGCGGGGCGAATAAAGGTTCCACCGTCAGATATAGGCTGACGGCCAACGGAGTAAGAGGGAACCAAGGTCATAAGAACGTTGTTCATATCGGTAAAAGCTACTGCCTCTACGTCTTCTGCGGTTAATACATCAACCGGCACAGGAGAACTGGTCACCGACCGTGGCGCGCCTCGCGCCCCAACAACAGCGATGCGTTCTAAGTCTTTCGCTTCGGCGGTTTCTTCTGTCACTTCTTGCGCTTGTGCAAGCATTGACGTGGTAAAAAGGGTTAATCCGGTAAGTGCGTAACGTACTGCAGTATGGAGTTTCTTTTGTTTCATCAGTGTTCCCAATCGTGCTTATTGCTACTTAATTTGTGAATGTGGATTGTTTAAATCTGCACTCTTTTTAGGCACGCACGAGCACCACATTGATGCGTTTCGCATCTTGTTATTGTTGTTGTGTAACTCGTGTACAGGGTCTAGGCTAAAAACTCTTTCGCGCTCGCGGAAGAAAGAAGAATATTCAGGGGTATAAGAAAAGTATTGACCCTAAGCGAACGGCCCATTTTACTTGGTGTTAGACTTAAGTATTAAGCTGCATCAGATTTTTTGTCTCTCCCATTTCCCCGCAATTTTTACAAATTTGCTGCATATAACTGATTGGAATGGCATATAGCTTGCGTTAAACCACAGTGCGCATACTGTCAAATCAATCGATTTGGGGCCAAGCGCAATCTATATTTGCTGCGGGTTTATTAAGGGGGACGAGTGCATTCTAAACAGCTGCATTATTTTATAACGACGGTACAAAAGGGAAGTATTGCGGCTGCCGCCAGAGCGTTAGATATAGCGCAGCCGGCTATAAGTCAGCAAATAGCAAGTTTAGAAAGGGAAGTAAAAGCCACGTTACTTGAAAGAAGCTTTTCTGGGGTTAACCTTACGCCTGCGGGAAAAGTATTTTACAAGCACGCCGAGAAAATTGCAGATGAAATAGATAATGTAAAGTTAGCCATGGAGGCATTTCACCCGGCACAGCACAAAAAAACTTAAGATTGGTATGCTGCCTTCAATTGGCAATGTACTTTCACTGCCGTTATTAACTGAAATTACAAAAAATCACAAACACGTAAAAGTAGAGATCAGTACCGGACCTTCTTACACTATCAATGATTGGCTTGAATCTAAGCAGGTGGACATCGCGCTGACCTACCAACAGGCTATTGAACCTAGGTTCATGAACCTAACGCCGCTTATTCAAGAAGAATTACACTTGGTTTTCACCGCTTCACCGGCCTATTCTCAGTACGCCGAGCTAAGAGAAAAGTCGTTCATCAAGTTTTGGGAGATAAGCGAGCTGCCGCTTTTATCTCCAGGCAATAAAGACGCCTTAGGCCAGCTTATCGCTGATTATGAAAAAGCGACGGGGGTAAGTTTAAAGCACGATCTGGCTTATTCGGGGCAGCTTATGACGGGGTTAAGACAGGTTATGCAGGGAGAAGGCGTAATGATTTTGCCCACTTCAGCTATCTTTCACCTTAGAGAGTCGGGGCTGATATCCACGCTTAAAATCACTCAGCCTGAAATGCACCGAACGGTCTTAGCGGCAACCAATAAGCAGGTTAAGTTGACGCAAGACGTTGGCCATATCATCGATGTTATTAGACAGGTAGTGGCGCAAGAAAATACCCTTAACCACTGGTGCGGCACGCTAGAATTTGCGTCATCGACGTTTATTGCCCAATCGGCATAATATTACGCCCTGTCTAAACCTTGCTAGCTGGGTGATTAACCAGGTCATTAGTCAGGAGATTCAGGCAATTCTATATCGATAAGAACAGGCAGATGATCGGAATATACTCTGGTTTTAGCATTCTTAAGCGTCCTACAGGCTTTAACTTTTATATCATCGGTAACCCAAACTCTATCTAACGAAAAGACGGGGAATTGGCTAGGAAATGTAGCACCGACTTTTTGTTGAAAAAGCAAAGAATTCAAACCTTTAAATGCTTTAGAAAAAAACTGCCATTCATTGAAATCTCCAGCCAGTACTAACGGGGTTTGCTTTTCCTTGAGACGCTGAGAAAGGTGCTCATGAAGCAAAGAGAACTGTGAGCGCCGCTCCAGTTTTTTTAGTCCCTTATGCGTATTCACGACAGTAAGCGGCGTTTTCTCTGTTTTTAATTCGACAATTTGCACATTTCTCGGTTGTCGCCCGCTTTGGCTTACATCAACCCTGTCGTTTGATAAAACGTCGTAGCGAGTGAGTATAGCGTTGCCATACCAGCCATCAGCTTCTCTGATGGCTGGCGAAGGTATAAGCTTAAAGGTATTTTCGGCACATATGTCTCTAACATCTTGTGCGGTATCTCGCTCGGGAGGGCGGGTGTCCATTTCCTGCAGCAACACGACATCGGCACCGCTGCTTGCGAGAAATTGCCCAATGCGTTTGTAATCATGCTTTTTGTCTCTACCTATTCCGCTGTGAATATTATAAGTCACTATGCGGCACATTTTTTTACCTCACTTTTACTACTGCTATCTTCATTTTCGCTGTCGCTTTTCGCTTCTTTACGGGCTTGATAGAATCGAGCGAACTTTTGTGAGCCCCAGATCATTAAGCCCCACAGTACAATACCGCCCACTAAATAGCTGATTGTTTCAGGCGATGGGTTCTGCCAAATTTGCGCGATAGAATCACCCACTAAGCCTTTAGCAATCATGGGAGGAAACATACCTAAAAACGTTCCTACCAAGAATTGGAAGATCCCTATTGATGAAATACCCGCTACCAAGTTAACTAAACTAAAGGGCGCCACAGGCAACATCCGGATAGCTGCTACGCCAACTATGCCGCTGCGTTTCAGTTTTTCATCAACCGCCGCGACTTTAGGGCCGCCTATTTTTCTAAGCCCAGCATTACCCGATAGCTTGCCAACACCGAACATAATGGCTGAGCTCATAAGTGCCCCCATGATGCCGTAAATAGGGCCCCAAATTGGACCGAAAATAGCGGCGACAGCCAGTGATAGTACGGTGACGGGGAAGAACAGTATACCGCCAACAACATAGACTAATAGGACCGTGGGTAACGCAAAGTAAGTGCCCCTGCTTTTTTCTAAAAAGGTATTGATGCTGTCCGAGCTCAACCACGGAATGGATTGACTCGCCCAAAACATTAACCCACCTAGCACGGCAATTATTGCAAGACCTATCAAAATCATAATGCTTCGACGTCTTGGATTGCGAGCAGGTAGGGCCGCGCCATCAAAAGTTGGCACCGAGATCAAAGGTTCTTCTGGATCTGAGAGTGCACGAAACATATTTTGGCCGGAGTGTTCAGTGAAAACTTCATCACGTACTTCAGTTAGCACATAGCCATGTGCTATTTGCCCCTGCATTAAGGCTTCAACCGGTGAATCGTTATCGAAAATAGCCGGCATGTCGGCAATATCTCTGCCGGTATGCTCAGCAAGTAAATCATTACGCACCTGTTCAATACAGGCTTGATTTTCCTTGCTATTGCCAAACAACACTGTGTCTATTTCTGTATCTAAGGTCATAGAGCGGTTGCTTAAATTCGAAGAGCCGATCACAAGATATTTGTTATCAATGGTCATCACTTTTGAATGAATACGCTTATAAGCGCGGCGACCTTGCATGTCTTCAATGGAAGAGTAGGTTAGCTTCACTCGCTCTGGGTCGATGCCCTTTTCTAAAATAGCTTTAAATTCAATTCGACTCGCCCAAAATGCTTCGCACTCAAACTTTCCTTTGGGCTCGTAAGAGCTCACAATAATGACCGAAAGATTAGGCTTTAACTTAAGTTGCTTATTAAGCGCCTCGGCTATCTCCTGTCGGGTTGTGAATTGGTTTTCAATATAGATAACAGATTCGGCTTCGCCGATAAGGTCAAGCAGCATGTGACGTACTTCTTGCGCTGGCTCTACTTCATCCATAAACGGAATAGTACGGGCAAGTGCACACTCTACGTTTTCAAAAAGCGGCGGGTAATCTTCAGGCCACGCATCAGGAAGGGGCGCATTATCATCAATCCGCGCGTCTTCTCTCATATCAATAGGAGATTCTTCGGCTACGCGCTGCCAGCGCCATCTAACTAATTTTGCAAAATCTTCTACTACGGGACCGCTTGATACCATTTGCACATCGTGAAGGGGGCCATATTCGCCATCTGGGCCGTCGCGCTCTTCAGATACAACGGGGTGGTCGCGAGTGTCCCAGCGATTTGTCGACACGTCCATTCCACCTGAAAACACCAATTCATCGTCGATAACCACGATTTTTTGATGCTGGCTACCGCCCATGGGAATTGTGCCATCAAGTTCAGTTTGTACGTTATCCGGCGTTTTCTCTTCCCACACTTCTTTCGCCCACATTTCTCGCTGAGCGAAAAATGCCAACGATGAATCCCACCGCAATAGGTAAATCTTAATATCGGGGAGTTGTTCAGCTTTCCACTTTAGCAGGTCACTAATTACACTTGGTGCTTCGCTATTGGCTTCGTCATCGCCTCTTAGTAGGCGAATTCGGCTGTCTATGTCCCAGCCTACAATAAAGATACTGTGCTTGGCTTTAACTATTGAACTGTGCAACGCCTTATAGTAATTCCCGCAATCAATGAGTGGCGTAGAGAAACGGGCCTTACTTTCGACCCAACAGTTTTGGCCTGGTTGGAATATGCTCTTACCTGATTGCATGTGCTTTTACCTGTTATTCATTCTATTAATCTGTAGTAGAGATTGCAGAATTCATACCTGATGAACATGCGTATAAAGGTTTTCTAACTCACTGATGTTAATTGATAAGTTGTTTTTTAGACGGGAGCTAAGTTGGAAATGATTAGCACAAATTGTAAGATTTTCATGCTTTACTATATTTTATGTCCATAGCTGGAAAAAACATAAGACGTAAACTATACCCTTTGTTGATATAGGTAATAGGGCAAAGTAATGAAGTTATTCTCTCGTGAAAATGCGGCCGAGCAGGCCCTCTCTCAGTCGATACTTGCGGTTGTCACTATAGACGAAAAAAACGAAATCACGTTTTACAATGAAGCCGCTCAACGCTTGTGGGGTTATACACCAAGTGAAGTGCTCGGTAAAAATATAAAAAAGTTGGTTCCGCTAGAACACCAAGCTAATCACGATAACTACGTCAATACTCACCGGCAAACCAACGTTAATAAAATTGTAGGCAGTTCGCGAGAAGTAGAGTTAGAAACGAAAAGCGGTGAACGTATTTGGGTGCAGCTAGCATTATCCCAAGTGATTGTGAGCGGTAAAAAACATTATACGGCCTTTGTTAGGGATGTCACTGAAGAGCGCGAGTCGCGTGAAATTGTAGAGCAGACCCTAGAGCAAGCGCTAGATGCTGTAGTTTGTATCGATGAAAATAACAACGTTACCTTATTTAATGCATCGGCAGAAAAACTTTGGGGATACCAAAGAGAAGAAGTTATTGGTTTTAACGTTAAAATGCTGGTTCCCCACGAAATTCAAGCGAACCACGATAACTATGTCAATGCGAATCGCGAAACCGGTCAAGACAAGATAGTTGGCACTAGTCGTGAAGTAAAAATTGAGAGAAAGGACGGCAAAGATTTATGGGGGCGTCTTTATCTAAAGTGAAGTTAGCTGATAGAACGCTTTATACTGCTTTTATAAAAGACGTTACGGAAGAAGTTGAGCAGCGAGAATTACAGCGTATGCTTTCCCTAGTTGCTAACGAAACCGATAACGCTGTCATTATCTCTGATGCTAACGGTTTAATTGAGTATGTAAACAACGGATTCTATCGTCTAACCGGTTGGGAGCTCGATGAAGTCAGAGGGAAAAAGCCCGGGTCGTTTTTACAAGGTGAAGAAACCGATCAGCGAACCGTGAGTGTTATTCGCCAAAAGATAAAAAATCGCGAAGCTTTTTACGATGAAATATTGAATTACAAAAAAGACGGGACGCCTTACTGGACGTCGCTATCGATAAACCCTGTCTTTAAAGAGGGAGAGTTAGTAAATTTTATAGCGGTTCAAGCTGATATCACCCGAGTTAAACAAATGGCGCTAGACTTCACCAATAAGCTTAAGGCTATTGGTAGCGCACTGGTGCTTTTGGAAATGGAGCCTAATGGTGAAATTATTGAGGCGAACAAGCTCTTACGTGATACGTTAAAAGACGTGATGGGCTCTCAAGCGTTTGCTAGCGAAGTCATGAAAAGCCTATCGCCTGAAGATAAAACCGCACTCGAGACATCGGGGTTTGTTTCAAAAATTATGGAATTCGATGTAGGAGAGAACTTACTGGCGTTTGATGCAAGGGTAAGCGCACTTAAGGATTTCAATGGCAGAGTGACCCGTTATGTCTTTTTTGCTGTGAACATATCGTCTCGTAAACAGGCTGTGAACGATACACAAGAGGCCATGAAAGAGCTATTGGTTACAAGCCAAACCATTAGTAATATCGTCGGAACAATTAATTCAATTTCTGAGCAAACAAACTTACTTGCGCTAAACGCTGCTATTGAGGCTGCTCGCGCGGGAGAAATGGGAAGAGGCTTTGCCGTAGTTGCAGATGAAGTAGAACCTTAGCAGGGAATTCGCAATCCTCGTCAAACGAAATAGATAATCTCGTTAAAGCGACAGTGTCGAAAATACGAGAGTGGACGGAACTCATTCAGCGAATAGATGGCTGACAAACAACACAAAGCCTTTGCACAGGGCAAAGGCTTTGTAACTATTTAACTAAGTTTATGCGCTAACAAGCGCTTGTCTTAGAAGCGGTATTCAACACCGATGCTTGCTTGTTTTAGATCGGTCTCAAAATCGGTATCGTCGATATCATCGAACGCTTCATCTGCGTCCAATTCAGTATCATAAACGGTGTATTCAGCGTTTACTAAGAAATTACTTGTTACCGCGTAGCTAAGACCTGCACCAACGAACAAGCTTTCATCGTCGTTATCTCGTGATACGCCTGCAAAGTTGTATTCAGTTTCTGACCATAGCTGACCCGCTTTAGCATAAAGCGAGAAGCGCTCGGTAAGTGGCAAAATACCCTTGATAGCAGCGGTGTAACCATCTGTTTCAGCGCCAGCGATATCGTTACCGTAATCGCCAAAGTCGACGTAGCCACCTTCAATCGCTACCCATTCGTTAAACTTATAACCTACAAGGCCTTGCCATACGTCTTTGTCGTCGTCGAAGTCGTCTTCACCTTCAACGCGTAGGTAACCGTAATTACCACCTACGTAAAAACCACTGTCTTTTGCTTCAATCTGGTTAGACTGAGCATGGGCACCAAACGAAGCCATTGCACTGATAGAGGCAACAGTAGCTAGTCCAGTAAGTGTCTTAAGTGTGTTTTTCATAAGTTCATCCTCATTACTTCTATAACATTCCATCGACTTCTTATTGAAGTTAATGCGTGATTTATTGCACTACTCCTGTTTCAAGTGCTGTGCCATGGTAAAAATTGCAAAATTACCTTCAAAGAAAAGAAAACTTTACAGAGAGATGAGTATTTCCGCCTGTTTTTTAATCACTTGGCAAAAGGTGCCTTGTGCTATTGAAAACAAGACGAGAAAAATTTTCCCAGCCTCTGAAAGAGATTCACGACACTCATCTGACTAATATGTACGCTTCGTTAGCCGTAGCGTTTTTCTATCTGTTTAAATAAATCTGAAGGCTAACTGTCAGAATTTAATAGTTTTTTTAATTGATTGGATTTTCCAATCAGTTGAATTCATTTTATCAACTGTAAATAAAGCGTAAGCCCGTCTATCTTTTAATTGCTTACAAGGTAAACAAAATGTTAACGGTTGCGGTTTAACGCAATTGCCGCAATTTGATAACGAAAACAAACTCAGACGGGAAAAAACCATGAACATGAACAGGTTTAGAAAAACCACGCTATCTGCACTTGTAGCACTTTCGCTAGGTGCCACAGGCGCGATTGCTAATGATCAAATTAGTAAGCCAGCCGGTGCAAAAGGCACGGGCATGACAAAAGCTTTTCAACCGAAAAGCAACCAATTTTGGTGGCCAGATCAACTTGATTTGTCACCGCTAAGGGACCATGACAACCGCTCTAACCCACTTGGCGAAGATTTCGATTACGCCAAGGCATTCTCTAAACTTGACCTTGACCAAGTTAAAAGTGACATCAATGAGCTTCTGACTACATCGCAAGATTGGTGGCCAGCAGACTTTGGAAACTATGGACCATTCTTTATTCGTCTTTCATGGCACAGTGCCGGTACCTACCGTACGCTAGACGGCCGTGGCGGCGGCGATGGCGGCCAAATGCGCTTCGACCCGTTAAACAGCTGGCCTGACAACGGAAATTTAGACAAAGCACGCCGCTTGTTGTGGCCAATCAAGCAAAAGTACGGTGAAAGCCTTTCTTGGGGCGACTTGATGATCCTCGCGGGTACAGTAGGTATGGAAAACATGGGTTTTGACACCTATGGTTTTGCGGGCGGTCGTACTGATGACTGGGAACCAGATATGGTGTATTGGGGCCCTGAAGTAGAAATGCTTGCAAGCGATCGTGAAGAGCGTGAAGGCAAACTTCAGCGTCCACTAGGTGCAACGCACATGGGTCTTATCTATGTTAACCCAGAAGGCCCTAAAGGTGTGCCTGACCCAATGGGCTCGGCAAAAATATTCGTACCGCGTTTGCTCGTATGGCAATGAATGATGAAGAAACCGTAGCGCTAATCGCTGGTGGTCACACATTCGGTAAAATGCACGGTGCTCACAAACCAGCAGACTGCTTAGAAGCTGAGCCAGGTGGTGCAGGCCTAGAAGAGCAGGGGTTAGGTTGGAAAAACAACTGTGGTAAAGGCAACGCTGAAGATACCGTAACTAGTGGCCTTGAAGGTGCGTGGACACAACTACCTACTAAGTGGACAAGCTTATATCTTCAGAACTTATTAGGCTTTGAGTGGAAGCAAACTCGCAGCCCAGCCGGCGCTATTCAATGGGTCCCTACTGATGAGTCACTACACACATCAGTTCCGGATGCACACGTGGAAGGTAAGAAAAACCCACCAGTGATGACAACGGCTGACCTTGCGCTTAAGTATGACCCTGAGTACCGTAAAATTGCAGAACGTTTCTTAGCCGACCCTAAAGAGTATCAGACGGCGTTTGCAAAAGCATGGTTTAAGCTAACGCACCGCGACATGGGTCCAAAGGAACGTTACCTGGGTAACGACATCCCTAAAGAAAACTTTATCTGGCAAGACCCTGTGCCTAAAGCTGATTACAAAACCATTTCTGACAAAGATGTTAAAAAGCTTAAAGCTGATATTTTAGATAGCGGCTTAACAGTACAGCAACTGGTTAAAACAGCATGGGCTGCGGCGTCAAGCTTCCGCGCTTCTGATTTACGTGGCGGTGCAAACGGTGCACGTATCGCACTAGAGCCTCAAATGAACTGGGAAGCGAACGAGCCAGAAACGGTTAAAGCAGTAGTAGCTAAACTGAAAGAACTACAAGAAGATTACAACTCGCGTATGTTCTCGAAGAAGAAAGTATCGCTTGCTGATTTGATTGTTATTGGCGGTGCTGCAGCTATCGAAAAAGCGGCTGCTGATGCTGGTGTTGAAGTTAGCGTACCTGTGGTTCCAGGTCGAACTGACGCCACGCAAGAGCAAACTGACGTTAACTCTTTCTCGCTACTTGAGCCAACCGCAGACGCGTTTAGAAACTACTACAACGCAGAAGCAAGCTATCGCTCACCAACCGATATGCTAGTAGATAAAGCTGACCAGCTAAACCTGACCGTGCCTGAAATGACGGTACTACTAGGTGGTCTGCGTTCTCTAGGTGCAAACACTGGTGGCACTAACCACGGTGTATTTACCGATAACGTGGGCACGCTTAACAATGACTTCTTCGTAACGTTGCTAGACATGGACGTTAAGTGGAGAAAAACCGATGATGCTTCTGGTTATGAAGGCGTTAACAGAAGTACTGGCGAAGTTATGTATATTGGTACACCTGTAGACCTCGTGTTTGGTTCAAACAGTGAATTACGCGCGGTTGCTGAAGTGTATGCTTACGACAATGCGAAAACCCGCTTTGTTGAAGACTTCGTCGATGCTTGGACCAAAGTAATGACGCTAGACCGTTTTGATTTACGTCATGACCTCAATGCGAAGCTAGCGAAGTAAGTCAAACTCGTTAACTCGTAGCTTGATAGCTAACAAAAGGGGGCACTTTACTTTAGGAGGGCCCCTTTTTTATGCAAATGTTTTTATTATTTAAGCTTGTACAAGCTTTAAACATCCGCTTTGCCCATATAGTACCCAGGGTGTTGTAAAAAAGCGAAGCAACAGTCATATTGTTCTTCCTAGCTTTAAGTGAAAGTACAGCTTTCAAATTAAGCTTACGTCATCAGTATCAAAACCATCGAGTATTCGTCGAAAACCGTGTTCGAATTCGCTACACTGAACCTTATTTTTCCATCCATGACATAACTTAATGGCCAGTCTTCAACGTGCTTTAGTAAATTTAGATATGTTAAGCGACGATATTAACGCGTTATCTTCTGATAAACTGAACACCGCCACGCACATTCACCTTTTACATAGCGTGCTAGAGGAATTGAAAAACGCAGAGGCCACTGTTGTTTTCGAAACCGAAGCCAGTTTCCATAAAACTCTGCAAGGTTCTTTATTTGAACCCATCTTTGAGCGAAAACGCATGGTAGGCGTGTATACCAAGCTGGTTGGCTATGTCATTACCGCATGGGAAGCCTCAAATAAGGCGAACGCAATCTTAGTTGATAACTTCGATGCAAGCGCAGATAAGCGTCTTGAGCTGCTTCAGGTGAAAGCTATAAGAGCCAAATCTCAACTTAAAACCGTCGCGACGGCCATGGGGCAAAACGACTACGAGAAGTTTACACAAGCGCTAGGGTTAATTGCACAAGAGTGGCAGTGGGATATGCTTCGCGCAAGGTTTTAGTCAAGCGCGAAGGTAATACTCAATGACTTACGAAGTGGTATTTCTGATACCGATATCTTGCTCGTTGATAACGCGAACTTCCCGTTGAGGGAACGGAATTTCAATATTATGCTCACGTAAGGTTTCAAAGACGGCCAGCAACAAATCACCGCCCACACGATTCTTGCCGTCGTCTATTCCTTCCATCCAGAATTCAACAAACATGTTCACGCCCGAGTCGCCAAAACTATCTATTTCACAGTCTGGTAGTTCTTCAAAAGGAATGTCTTCGCCACTGATCACTTGCGGGTGTGCCGCCACGGTATCTTTAATAATTTCTACCATTGCGCGAATATCTGTTTTGTACGCAACCGAGAAGTCGATACGATAACGCTGCTTTTGGTTTTTGTGCGTCCAGTTAATGAGTAAAGAGCTGATGAATTTTTCGTTGGGTACAAGTACATCTTTCCCGTCGAAGGTTTCAAGCACGGCATAGCGCATTTTGAATTCTCTTACGATGCCTTTTTTTCCGTCTTCAAGCTCGACATAGTCACCTACGGTTAGCGACTTATCTAACAATATGATAATGCCTGATATAAAGTTTGAAGCGATAGATTGAAGCCCCAAACCAAGACCCACGCCTAACGCGCCGCCGAAAACAGCGAGGGCAGTGAGGTTGATCCCCATGACATTAAGTAACAATAAAAATACGATACAGAAAAGGGCTACTTCGAAAAGCTTAGCGAATACCTCTTTGGTGGATACATCAAGGGACTTGTGGTTTCTTATGATGTCTTGACCGATGGCATTTGAACTGCGACCTAACCAAAAGAGCAGCCCGCCAAACAACACTACTCGGGTCACCCCATAGGCAGAAATCTCAACATTCCCTACTGAAATCGCTATCGACGCCAGCGCTGTTGTAATAAGTGGTAGCATGCCAACAAGGTGCAAAAATAAAATCGGTAAACCTACCCATCGCATAAGCCCTGCAATGGTTTTATTTTCAACAAAGCCGGTAATGAGTGAGTTCACAAACAGCATTAATGCCACGACAACCGCTATTTCTAATAGCCACGCGTCAAACTGAAACTGAGCGCCTAGCACAGTGGTCAGCTTTAGCATACTTATAGTGATAAGCGGAAAAAGAGCCTCACCTAAGTTATATAGAAACCCGTGCATCGTGTGTGCACCTTGCTCGGGCTTTTCTCTAGTAAACTTAAACGGCTTCTTCACTTGCCTGGCAAGTAAAAAGGCTATGCAATATATTACCGCTATGGTTGTCAGCTGAATAATAAAGCTATCAGACATAACTGATGCTTTAACGAGAGCCAACTTTTCTTCAGCATGTTGGGTTAAACTTTCAACATTCATCTTTTAATTTCACTTGGTTATCACAGCGTAAGTGTGAGTGTTATTAGCGCATAAAGTAATTTCGCGCTTTTTATCTGTTATAACAAACATGGTAAAGCTTTTTCTTACCTTTGTGCCATATAACTAGGTTTAACTTTTTTGGTCATATAGGTCTCTTAGCTTGTTATTGTGCATAAGACGCTAAAGTACTGAGGCTTTGAACTAAAGGGTGGTTATCCTAAGTTATTGATTTTATTTTTCTTAATTTTTATTTTACTCTGTTTTTATTTTATTGGCGTGAACGGGCTTGCTTAAAAAGTTCTACGGACTCGTAAAAAATTTGTCGTGAAGATTCACAAAAATAACAGGTTATCAATATTGGTAATAATAACTGGTTGGCATCTGGTAAGGCCGAAATGTAGTATGGAATGGTTTTCTGCTGCTTGAGAAAGCGGAATGTGAACAAGCTTATCTACGCGTTTAAGCAAGTTTTGGGGAAGTGGCGGGCCGTATTTTAGGTTCAATATTTACCTCGAAGTAGAACTTTGCTCTTACGCCTTAAAGCAAAATAATAAAAACAGTGACTCATAAGAGTACCCTACAAAGCAAACAGGCTTCTTAGAAATAAGAAGCCTGTTTTATTTTACAATCAGAAAACCTTCTGTCACTACTGTCTTAAATGAGCAATTGAATAGAGCCCTCTGGTTTCATCTGTTTTTCGTTTAATTTCTTCAAGTGCTTTTGCTTCACTTGCGTCAAATAATGCATTGATCAAACGATTAAAATGCTGATGCATTGCACGGCGTGCACCGGCCGAATCTTTACTTTCTATAGCATCGTAGATAAGCGTATGTTCTTGAAGCCTTTGCTCTTCACCTTGGGAGCACACGTCACTATATGCAGCGATAACTTGTGGAACGCTTCTACGCAGTGCCCATAAGTTTTCAACAGACAACATAATTGCATTGTTGCGGGTTGCTTGAGAAATAATCTGATGGAAGCGTTGGTCGGCTTCATCCGCTTTCTCTGGCGATTTCATCTCTACCAAGGTTTGCTTCAATGCCTCTAATTCTTCACTAGAAATGGTTGCTGCTGCAAGCGCTGCCGCTTCGCCTTCAACCAATGCACGGGCCTGTGTGAGTTCAAATGCACTGATAGGCTTGGTTACCTGACCAGGCTTTTTTTGATGCAGTACATAAACGCCAGAGCCCGTCTTTACTTCAACGCGCTCGCGCACTTCAAGAGCAATGATAGCCTCGCGAATGGTAGGGCGACTAACATTATAAGTTTCTGCAAGCTCTCTTTCAGCGGGTAATCGACTACCTTCAGGATAAATCCCCTGATCAATTAGCGCCTCGAGTTTCTCAACGATGCTCCAGAAAAGACGACGAGTCTTCATATTTACAGCCCTTGTTTGCCTGTTGCTTACCAAGTAGAGGGTACACAATTGGTAAAAGAATTCTATCTGACCATTGTATATCGAAACTAGCGCAAAGCGCAAAGTCCCTTATGTATCGTTAATACTAACGCTTATTAAACGATAAAAAGTCTAATTGGTAATACATTGATTTGGTTATTGGTAAAATAAATTGGTTGTTTTTGGTTTGTTTATTGGTTAGATTATAAAACAATCGGTAACAAATAAATAACAGCATAATTGCGTTTTTGCAAAACAACGTGACCAATTAATGCGGTTAGAGCAATAAAATTTCAATACTTGCTCGGCAAGGAGAGGGATGTATGAAGTTAAAGAGTACCTTTAAGTCAGCGGTCGGCGTTGTTACTTTGTTGACGCTAAACTCGACTGTTAACGCTGAAGACTTTTTCGTAGATTCTAAAGCATCCTATTACGATGCTGTTAGCCAGGTAGGTCCGGGAGACGATATTGTTTTTAAAAACGGAACGTATCGCGATTTCGAAATTAAGTTTCAGGCCCAAGGCAGCAAACAAGCCCCTGTTACTTTGCGTGCTGAAACAAAAGGCGAGGTGGTTTTTTCTGGTCAATCTAACTTAGCAATTGCTGGAAGCCACGTGGTGGTATCAGGGTTAGTATTTAAAAATGGTTATTCGCCTTCAGGCTCGGTCATTAGCTTTCGAGTAAATAAAGATGATGTGGCAAACCATACCCGCGTTACCGAAGTGGTTATTGAAGACTATTCAAAACCCGATAAATTTGAGAGTGACTATTGGGTTGCGCTTTATGGAAAACACAATCGCTTCGATCACTCCTATCTTGCTGGTAAGCGCAATCGTGGCGTTACCGTTGCTGTGCGACTAGATAGTGCGGATAGCACTGAAAATTACCACCAAATTGACAATAACTACTTTGGCTACCGACCTGAACTGGGCTCAAATGGCGGGGAAACACTAAGAATTGGCACAAGTCATTATTCATTAGAAAACTCGTTCACTCGCGTTGAGAACAATGTATTTGATAGATGTAATGGCGAAGTAGAGATTATTAGTGTTAAGTCGGGTGGGAACACCCTTCATGGCAACACCTTTATTGATGTTTCTCACATACAGCTAGCCGCTGGCGCAGATGAAGAACGTTCAGCGCCCCCAGTAGACAGCGTATTTACGAAAAACCTTGTTGTTGCTAACAGGGTTCCCACTACATTCAGCTTCTTCGATGATATTAGCGGTATAACGTTTTCGAACAATATTGCTAATTACAGCGTTGAAAGTCAGATTGAAGCGGGTTTTACCAAGCGCACTGATATTGGTGAATCAACAAATGTGACTGTTGACGGTATGCAAGTAGGTGCAGACGATAGCGTAAAAGCATTATCAAAAGATGAGGTAGGCCCAAGCTGGTATCAAAAGAAAGAATATGAATTGCCATTTAAATCGGGTAAAGAAATAAGGGTAGAGCCCGGTGTGAACACTATTTTCGACGCGGTCACCCAGGCCGAAGATGGAGATGTGCTTGTCTTAGGTGAAGGCAAATACAGCGAAGAAAAAATCATTAAGGTTGAAAAGGTATTGTCTATAGAAGGGGCTTCATCTGACTTGGTTACGATTTTACCCCAACGCTCTGCCTTATTCGAAATTAGCGATAATGGGGCTTTAGCGCTTCAAAGTGTAACCTTAGCGGGCACAGATGCGCCTGATGCGGCAGGCAATACACTAATTCGTACCAAAAAATGGGGCATGTTAACGAACTACCGCTTCACCATGGATAACGTGAAAGTGGTCGATGTAGACATTAATCATAGTTTTCATTTCTTTTCTGCTGGTGCGCGAAGCTTTGCCACGCATTTTTCTGTGACGAACAGCCATTTTGAAACAATTTCTGGAAACGTATTTGCGTTCAATAAAGAAAAAGATGACTTGGGTATCTACAACGTTGAAGTACTCAACATTAGCAATAATGTTTTTGAAAACGTGAGCGGAGCACTAGCCTTGATTTATCGTGGGGGGACGGATGAGAGTACATTCGGGCCCAAAGTAACGTTGAGTGATAATACGCTGACCAAGGTGGGTCACGGCAAAAGAAATAAGCGCAAAGCAAGCATCTTCCTTCATGGCGTCCAAAAAACAAACATTCGAAATAATACGTTCGACTCTAGTGCGAAGGTACGCATTGAGCACACGGTCGGTGAGCCACAAACGACGCTCAGCCAAAATAGCTTTAGTAACACCGATAAGCCGTCAATTATAGATTTTCTAATGGCTAAAGACGGCTGCCAGTGTCAGTAATTATAGTCATTAGAGTAAGTCAATTGGCGTTGCTTGCAGCAGCGCCGAATAACGTTAAAACAAGCAAATAATACAAAGCTATGAGTTCGTAGGGTGGAATATATGAGAGTTGGTTTTATTGGCGAGTGCATGGCTGAACTTAAAAAAGTGGATGGTTTACTGCAGGAAGGTTTTGCAGGCGATACCTTTAATTCTGCCGTTTATTTAAAACGCACATTCCCAGCATTAGAGAGTTATTTTATTAGTGCGATAGGGAGTGACCCGCTTTCTAAAGAGATGCTGGAATTTACTCGAGGTGAGTCAATCAATACGCGCTTTTTATATGCTCACCCAGACAAACATATCGGGCTTTACAAAATTTATACTGATGCGTGCGGTGAGCGTTCATTTACCTATTGGCGAAATGACTCTGCAGCAAAGGGTTTGATGTCGTTATTAAATGAATCAGATGCAGCGTCGCTTACCGCCATGGATATGGTCCTTTTTTCTGGAATTTCTCTGGCGGTGTTAAACAGAGAAGATCTTAATAAATTTTGGCGTTTACTAGAGGCTGTTGATCTTTGAACATTATTTGTTCAGCAGTACATNGGTA
>NZ_CACSIG010000058.1:0-551 GCF_902705815.1 Alteromonas infernus | reverse complement strand
TAACAACAATAGGCTTAAGGCCCCCGCCGCCGCATTAGTAAATGACTGGCGCAGTTGCCTGTTAGGAATAATGGCGAATGACGTGCCCAAGCCTGCAATATTAAAGGTCTTACTTGCAGCCATCAGCGTAACGCTATTATCGGCAAGATTGGCTTCACGCCCAGCGGGTATGTGCTGTTTGCCCTCTTCAAGAATTAGGTCACAGTGAATTTCATCTGAACAAAGCGTAACGTTATTTGCATTACAAATGTCGGCAATGCGATCTAACTCTTCTTTAGAAAGTACCGAACCCACAGGATTCATTGGGTTACACAGAATAAACAGCTTACATTTAGGGTCTGCCGCTTCTCGCTCTAGTGCATCAAAATCTAGTGTATAGCGCGCGCCTTCCACTTCGTTAATCGTCTCTGAGCTATCGCCGTTATCATGTTGAACCACCGTACCAATATCAACGCGCTCTAAGCCGTTTAGTTAGGTGCAGCTAACAATGGCGGTATAATTGGGGGTCTGGATAACGCACCTTATCCCCGTGGCTCGCAGTAAGCCTTGCA
>NZ_CACSIG010000057.1:0-7302 GCF_902705815.1 Alteromonas infernus | reverse complement strand
ACGGTTCTGTGAGAGGGATGAGGCGGTGACGCCTCACCCTACTCGATGTGCCTGTTAGAAAATCCTGTTCAAGCCGTTTATCGCTGCAACGCGATAGGCTTCAGCCATAGTCGGATAGTTAAATGTGGTATTAACGAAGTAGTCAATGGTATTACCTTCACCTTTTTGCTGCATGATAGCTTGCCCGATGTGCACAATTTCTGAGGCACGCTCTCCGAAGCAGTGAATGCCCAAAATTTCTTTTGTTTCACGATGAAAGAGAATCTTAAGACTACCGGTTTGCGTGGACGCAATTTGTGCTCTAGCCAAATGCTTGAACTGTGCTCGTCCTACTTCATAAGGCACTTTAGCGGCTGTTAACTCCTGCTCTGTCTTGCCTACGGAGCTTATTTCCGGAATAGTGTAAATACCGGAAGGGATATCGGCAACAAGCGCTGAATGAGTGCTTATTCCAAGCATGGCTTCTGCTGCAAACCGGCCTTGGTTATATGCCGCTGATGCTAAACTAGGGTAGCCAATGACATCACCGACGGCATAGATATTATCTATCTCTGTCTGATAGTTTTCGTTTACGCGCAGTTGCCCTCTGTTGTCTGCTTTAAGACCAACATTCTCCAGCTTAAGGGTATCGGTGTTACCCGTACGCCCGTTAGCAAACAGTAAACAGTCTGCTCGCATTCGCTTACCTGATTCTAGGTTTAAAATCACAGAGTCATCTGACGTTTCGACCGATGAATACGTTTCGTTGTGGCGAATGAGAACGCCGTTATTCCATAAGTGGTAACTCAGGGCGTCGGAAATTTCATCATCTAGAAATGAAAGTAAGCGATCGCGCATGTTAACCAGATCAACTTTAACACCTAACCCTCTAAAAATGCTGGCATATTCAGAACCGATAACACCCGCACCGTAGATTATGATGGATTTAGGGTCGTGATCTAACGACAAAATGGTATCTGAGTTATAAACCCTTGGATGATTAAAATCGATGTCTTTCGGGCAGTAGGGACGGGAACCAGTAGCGATAGCTATTTGCGCTGCAGTAACCGTGTCTTTTGAACCATCTTCACGCGTTATCTCTAAAGTATGCGCATCAACAAAGCTTGCTTCGCCGTAAAACAGTGTCACCCGGTTTCTATCGTAAAAGGAAGAGCGAAGGCGTGTTTGGCTTTTCACAACGCCACTGGCATGACGCATGATATCTGAGAACGTAAGGCTCTTGCTTAAATGGTTATCGGCAAACAGAGGCGATGAGTTGTACTCAATGAGCCGGCTAACTGAATGACGAAGCGCTTTCGAGGGGATGGTTCCCCAATGCGTACAGCCTCCACCCACCGCTTCATAGCGCTCTACAACAGCCACTTTTTTACCGGCCTTGGCAAGTTGCATAGCAACACCTTCTCCGCCAGGACCCGTACCAATAACTATCGCGTCATAATGATAAGAAGGTGATTTCTGTTTTTGCTTAGCTGCCATTTTACTTTCCTATTGTGTAACGACTGGTGAGGTGGCGACATCGTAAATGCGCGCCAACTTCGCAACGGCATAAACCGTTTAAGAAGTTGCTATAAATATAGTACTACCTTAGTTGTCTTGTAATTCCAACTATAGGATAAAAAAAACCACATAAGCAGGCACTTATGTGGTTTTTCCAAAACTTAATTTACAGAAAGTTAGGGGCTAGGCCATTTGTAACGATAAGCTTTGCAAATGTGTCCATTTTTCTTTCTGCACAGCAAACGCGTGCTTCAGTTCTTTGTACTTATATGCAAGTTCTAACCCTTCAATACTGCGTTTTAAGGTGCGTTGCTTAACACGCATCACGCGCTTTTTCGTCGCGTAGTATTCACTCATTCGCTGCATAAGCAGGTCGTACTCTTCTTGAATAGTGTGCATCATTTCTTCAGCGTTGGGCAGTACCGATACTTTCTCACTAGCCCTTTGAAGCTGCATGGCCGCCAGTGCCTTTTCGATGCGCTCTTCAGGTACTTTGCGAAGGTTCGACGTTAAACCTACATAAGACAGCCCTTTGATTAGCCATTTAGTAGGATCAAACTGATACCAACGAATGCCGTTGCGGTAATCGTATTCAAAGATATGGTGGTAGTTGTGATAACCCTCGCCAAACGTGAAGAAAGCTAAAACGCCATTATCTCGCGCCGTATTTTTATCGGTATAAGGCTGACTACCCCAAAAATGGGCCAGAGAATTAATAAAAAACGTAACATGATGAACTAGCACCAACCGAAGAACGCCCGCTACTAAAATCATGCCCATTACGTCGCCGTTCAAATAGCCTAATAGACCAGTAATGCCAAAGTTAGCAGCGAGTACGATAGGTAAGTAGTATTTGTGCTGCCACATCACCACGCTATCTTTTTGCAGGTCTTTACAGTTGCTGTAGTCATCGTAACGCTTAGCTTGATACTCGCGTAACATCCAGCCGATGTGCGCGAACCAAAGCCCTTTCTTTGCAGAGTAAGGATCTTTGTCGTTGTCGTCTACATGGCGGTGATGCACACGGTGATCAGAAGACCAATGCAAAATACTATTCTGCAAGGCCATAGCGCCGCCGATAGCAAGAATGACACGCACAACAATGTTTGCATCGTAGGTCTTGTGAGACCACAGACGGTGATAACCAGCAGTAATCGACATGCCGGTAAAGTAGAACAGAAATATAGCAGTACCAATTTCTGCCCAGTCAATGCCTTGATACGCCACCCATAGCGGCACACCAATAAATGCTATTGCGCCAGATATTATAAATACCAGCGCATTAGTTAGGATAAGAGGAGGTTTTTTCATTTTATACAACTTGGCTTACAACTGTTCGCTAATTTATCGTTTTACGAGGCTTCAGGCAAGCAAAACCCAGATAAGTTCTGCTTACATGTGTAAAGTTTAATTATAGCCGAGGGTGGATAAAATGCAGGTAAAGTAAACTAATTAATGCTTAGCCCTTGTTTATAAAAGAGATGATTTTGTTTCTCTTTCCCCATTAGCGTGTGTTGCGATAAACTACGCACGCTAGTCCTTGATGTAAGAAGTTTGATTTCATTAATGGCTATTCAGATGATGCAGAATTTACATCGTAAAGTGCTGCAAATCATCGGGCCATTGAACGTTAATCAACATAGGTTGCAAATGTGAGTCGACAAGAACAGAAATTAAAAACCCGCCAAAATATCATCCATGCTGCTTTTTCACTGCTAGACGAAAACCGTAGTTTGTCGGCAATCAGCTTGCGTGAAGTCGCCAGAGAAGCAGGCATTGCACCTACGTCTTTTTATAGGCACTTTAAAGATATGGATGAGCTGGGTTTAACGCTGGTGGATGAAGCGGGTTTAGCATTGCGTCAGCTTATGCGTCAGGCAAGACGACGTATCGCGTCAGGGGGCGGTGTTATCCATACCTCTGTTGAAACCTTTATGGAGTTCATTGCGGCCAATACAAACGTTTTCCGTTTATTACTGCGTGAGCATACTGGCACGTCGTCTGCCTACCGGCTAGCAGTATTCAGAGAAATCCAACACTTCATAGACGAACTCACTGACTACATCATTGAGCAGCAAGGTGTGGAGTATTCCTGTGCACAACTTCAAGCTGACGCCATGGTAAGGCTAGTATTTAGTGCAGGCGCTGAGGCGTTAGAAGCTGATGAAAAGCTACGCAAGGAAATTGGCGAAAAAGTCAAAGCTCAACTTCGCTTTGTTCAGGTAGGTGCTACCCAGAAAAGCTAGCACCAACAGTATTATAGGAATGTTATGATACTGAAAACTTACACGCAAACTAGCCTTTGCGTGTAAGTAAAACACCTGCCTCAATATGATGGGTGAAAGGAAATTGATCAAATAGTGCCGATTGAGCGACGTCATGAGTTTCACTCAATAGTTCAAGGTTTTGCGCTAAGGTTTCAGGGTTACAAGAGATATACACAATATTGTCGTAATCTTGAATCATTCTTAATGAATCTTCATCTAACCCAGCTCTTGGTGGATCGACGAGTACAGTCGTAAAGTTATACTCGCTAAGATCGATACCCTCTAATCGGCTAAACGTACGCTTTCCTTTCATAGCTTGCGTAAATTCTTCTGCAGCTAACCTGACAATTTTTACATTGTGCAGTCTGTTTTGTTCAATATTAAACTGCGCTGCTTGTACCGAGGGTTTCGCTATTTCAGTACCCACTACGTTATCGAAGTGAAGGGCCAGCGGTAATGAGAAGTTACCGGCACCGCAGTACATTTCCAATAGATCACCAGATAGAGGTTTAACGCAGTCCAGAGCCCATTCAATCATCTTACAATTTACTTCAGCATTAGGCTGAGTAAAGCTGTTCTCGATATGCTTGAATACGAACTCATTACCCTTTACTGGCAAACGCTCAATAACAAAATCGTTGTCGATAATGCGTTTTTGTTTTCTTGCACGGCCAATAATATTCACTTTCGGGAAGTGCGTTTCCAACGTGCTTTTAAGAGACTTTGCGGCAGCTTCCCATTCATCATCTAACTGGCGATGGTATAAAAGGCTAATAACGAGTTCACCAGATAGCGCTGAAAGGTAATCTATCTGAAACAACTTCTTTCTTAGTATTTCATTAGGGCGAACTTCGTTTAGTAGCTTTTCCATCGCATCGTTAATTGTTTTGCACGCGGGAGGGAAACTATCTACGCGATATTTTTCTTTTGTTTCTTGATCAAACATGATGTGAAAGAGGTCGTCGCCCTCGTGCCACACCCTAAATTCTGCGCGCATACGATAGTGAGTAGGCTGTGATGGGTAAACCGAAGTTTTAGGCGCATTAAATGGAGAAAGTAACGCCGAAAGACGATCTACTTTTTCGTCTAACTGCGCTTGATAACGTTGTTGTTCATCGGCCGACATAAAATTCTCCATTGATAGTTAAGGTCGCGAATTGTAGTCCCTTATAAAATAACTGCAACAAGCGCTAGTTACTTCTATAAAAATCGTATAAAAAAAGCTGTATTAAAATTAAACAATACTGAATCGTTGCCGATAATAAGAAAGAGGATAGTGAGGATCAAATTATGAACGTGGGTCAAATTAAAGCTTTCATGGGCGATCAAAAGGTCGAGCAAAAAGCTGAACAGAAAGCGACGGTTCACCCGAATGAAGTATTGAAAAAGCAGTTGCAGCAAGATGGGTTGCAACAAGCAGCAGAGTTTTCTAAGCAGCAAGCGGCGTCTGTATCTGTTTCAAGCAGTCAAACGAGTATAGGTTTACGGGTAGTGAGCAGTAACCTGAACCAAGCGTTAGAGATTGACGGACAAAAGCCGCAAGAAACGAAAGGAAAAGCGCTGGACGAAGAATCTTCTAAGTTATTCGACTTCGAAAAGGTGGCTAGAAATGTACTTAAGTTTGTTGGCGGTGTAATTCGCGGGGCCGCCGATGGTGGAGCAAGTGAAGAAAAGCTAAATGGTTTATTTAGTCAGGCGAGAGAAGGCGTAAGTCGTGGTTTTGCCATGGCAGAAAAAGATTTAGCGGGTTTCATGAATGATGAGATAGAACAGGGCATGACAAAAAGCCGCGATCTCATTGATACGGGAATCAATGATCTTGAAACCGATATCTTTGGTCGTCAGCAGCCTAACGCTGTCTCCATATCCACACTAAATGCAGTAGCGGCATCAGAAGAAAAGAGCGGAAGCTTGGTGATACGGACAAAAGACGGCGATGAAGTCAGCTTTAGTTTTGAAAGCTTACAGTCTTTTAAAGCGTCTCAACAGTTAAGCTATCAAGCGCAGATCTCACAAGAGCAACAAGATAGTTCAGGAGAGTTAGACCAACAGAGTGACACTGAAAGTTCAGCGGCTTATTCTCAACAGACTTCTTATCAGTACTATGAACGAAGCGGAATCAGTTTTTCCCTCAAAGGAGAACTTGATGAAGGTGAACTAGAGTCTATTGCGAATTTAGTGGGTCAAGTTCAAGACTTAGCTGATACCTTTTATAATGGTGATATCGATAAAGCATATGAAGAAGCATTGAGTTTAGGCTTTGACGATAAAGAACTGGTGGGTTACGCACTGCAGCTTAATAGAACAACACAAACTGAAGTGCTAAAGACATACGAAAACATCCAGCATTATAATGAGGATAATAGCGATAATGCTAAATACGGTAACGTAGTAAGTCCAGTTGCCCAGTATCTAGAAAAGATGATGGATACGTTTGCTAATGCAGAGAATAAGCTAGCAAGTAGCGAAGACTACAATGCGTTAATTGCTGGATTAATAAATGAAATGAAAGATGTGCAGGTGCCTGACTTGATATCTGCTATTAATAGATTTCGATCTTTTAATCAGACTTTACTAGACGGACTACCGCAATCTGTAGAAGCCAACGAGTCTTAAGCCTTAAACCTTCCTCATATGAAAAAGCCCGGAGCAAATGCTAACCGGGCGTTTTTTACATGCGAATGAAGACTATTCGTGATCGACTTTATCTTTCGCTGGGCGAACCTTCAATGTACGCTCTTGAAAAATAGAATCGTTCGTCTTATCTATAACGCTACTTAAGTCATCGGTAACAACTTCAATAAAACCGTAACCTTTTCGCTTTCCCGTTTTTCGATCCTTCATTAGCCGAACTGACTGTACTTCAATAAAACTGCTGAAGTATTCCTTCACAGCGTTTTCATTTGCTCGATAAGGCAAATTACCTACATACAAGGTTTCTATCGATCCTTCATTAGAGTGTGCTCTGGCATCTGAGGAAGATGGACTTTGAATAAGAGACGCTAGCCATGGAGTGACGATACCGCTTATCAACAGAGCTGCTGATACGGTTAGTGGAACATGAACGTTTAAACTAGCAGAAGAAAACAACAAGTAACCTGCAATTGCAAAAATAGCGCTTATAACGGCGCATTGAATAAAGCCTACTTTCATATACCTACCTTTCTATTGTTTATTATGGGGTTGGAGGCTGTATACAGTTTACTCATTTGTAACAATTAGAACAATAAAATGTGAAAAAACTAGCCGAAAGATGCATTGAGCTTGTAGAAATGATGCAGAAATGAGCGGTTAACCTCAAAAGTGTGCTAAAAAGCAAAAAAATCCAATTTAACTGTTGATCTTTCTCATCAGGTATCTATAATGCGCTCCACGTTCTGAGGGGGCTTCGAGAAAAACAAAGTCAACTTAGCAACAAGTGCGAAGCCAAGTTTTTAAGCAAATAAAAAGTTTAAAAACAAGGTTGACATCGAAAACAAACGATGTAAAATGCGCACCTCACTCGAACAGGGTGAGCCACTAAGAAGCAAAGCGCTTC